>CBFGXV010000425.1:0-3678 GCA_965652755.1 uncultured Chryseosolibacter sp.
ACTGCATTCTGTTTTCTATATGTCGCGTATCTGTTTTTTCTGCCAGTAGAGGCGAACCCACTGTTCCTGATGTTCGCCGGATTTCTGATGGGATTTGCCATTGATATTTTTTACGATAGCCTGGGGCTACACGCATTCTCGTGCGTGTTCGTCATGTACGTCCGCAATTATTGGCTATCTTTAATTACGCCTCAGGGCGGTTATGATGTCAGCGCAACACCATCTATAGCCATCAATGGTATGCAGTGGTTTTTGGTCTATACCATTCCCCTGGTCTTTCTCCACCATTCAATTTTGTTTTTTGTGGAAGCCGGAGGATTCGGCATGTTCTGGTTTACGCTTTGGAAGATCGTAACCACCACGATCTTTACAACGATGGTGACGGTGGTCGTCCAGTATTTGTTTCCAAGCGGTCGATACAGGTAGGTTATCTTCGGCCACGCCGGCCGATTAATGTGAAAAAATGAAATGAACGAAGGAAGGAAAGAAATCATACAAATTGCATTCATTGCAGTGGGAGTTATCTTCCTGATAAAACTCTTCTTCATTCAGGTGGTTGACCGGCGCTATGAAGAATTGGCCAACAGCAATGCAGTGTTGAGAGAGATCGACCCTCCCGTGCGGGGACTTATCCGCGACCGCAATGGCAAACTTCTCGTCTACAATACTCCGGAATTCGACCTTGAGATCATCCGGAAGGAAGTGAAGGAATTGGATTCGGCCAAGTTCTGCGAAGTGTTTGAACTCACTATTCCTGAACTCAGGCAAAAATTCAAGGAACTCAGGGCGAAGCGCGAGTACTCGGCTGTTAAGCCCACGGTCTTCCTGAAGCAACTTTCCAATCTCGATTTCGCAAAGATCCAGGACAGGATCGATGAGTTCAAGGGATTCTACATTAAACCCCGGAGTACGCGTGCCTACACGACAAAAGCCATGGCCAACCAGCTCGGCTATGTGAGTGAGATCTCAAAGGACCAGCTCAGCCGCGATTCAGAAAAAATTTACCGTCAGGGCGATGAAATCGGTCAAAGTGGGATCGAAGCCTATTATGAGAAGTATCTCCGCGGAAAAGGAGGAGTTCGCTTCTTGTTGAGAAACGTAAATGGCATTGTAAAAGGACCTTTCAATGATGGCGCCAATGATACACTTTCGATCCCAGGTCAGGATCTCGTCAGCACCGTTGACATCGATCTTCAGGAGTATGGCGAATACCTGATGGAAGGAAAGGCGGGAAGCGTTATCGCCATTGAACCATCGACAGGCGAGATCCTCTCAATGATCTCCGGCCCATCATACGATCCCATGATGCTCACCGGAAAAAACTACAGCGAGAACTTCAAGTTGATCAGCTCGGATACAAATAAGCCATTGTTCAATCGTCCGCTCATGGCACAGTATAGACCGGGATCAATTTTCAAGATTGCCCAGGCAATGGTCGCCCTTCAGGAGGGTGTGATCAGTCCGGAAACGCGTATCAAGTGCGACCGTTCGATCATCAACTGCCATGGTCCCCACTCGAACGAGGATCTTCGGGGCGCGATTGCCCACTCTTGTAACCCGTATTTCCACCAGGCGCTGCGGCGAATGGTCAATCAGGGCAAATCCGATAACCCTTTCGATGATACAAGGATCGGGCTGGCAGAGTGGAACAAACACATTTCGAGTTTTGGCTTCGGCAAAGCGCTCGGCATCGACCTCCCCAATGAAAAAGGCGGACTGGTCCCCAGCGTCTCCTATTACGACAGGGCCTATGGGGGACGACCATGGAAGTTCTCCAACATCTACAGTATCGCGATCGGTGAAGGAGAGAACCTCGTCGTTCCTTTGCAGATGGCCAACTTCGCCGCGACGATCGCTAACAAAGGATACTACATTACCCCCCACCTGATCAAATCAATTGGTGATACGGGTAAGCCATTGCCTCAATACATCGAAAAACACTATACCACTATCGACCCGGCTAACTTTGAGATCGCAGCGGATGCCATGCAGCAGGTGGTCGAGCAGGGAACGGGTCAGTATCGCGCGAAGCTTAAAGATGTGATCGTATGCGGCAAAACAGGTTCAGTTCAGAATGAGCCGCGTCCGGACCATTCTGTTTTTATCGCGTTCGCACCCAAGGAAAATCCAAAAATAGCCGTATCGGTTTACGTTGAGTTCTCAGGCCAGGGCGCAAGGGCGGCAGCTTCCATCGCCAGCCTTATGATCGAAAAATATTTGTATGGGACAACCAAGAGGCCCACGGTTGAGGAGTATGTATTAAAGGGAGACTTTTTAGATTGAAACGCGAAGACAACATAACCAACAAAATAGACTGGGTAACGGTACTCATCTATTGCGCCATTGTTTTTTTAGGATGGCTCAATATTTACGCCGTCACTTACGATGAAAATGCCCAAACGTCTATTTTCAGCCTGGACCTCAACTCAGGGCGACAACTAGTCTTCATAGGAGGATCCCTGATCATCATTGCCGCGATCCTCATTATTGACCGACAGTTTTACGAGACCTTCGCCTACATCATCTACGGCCTTCTTCTGTTCATGCTGCTCCTGGTTCCAATAATTGGAAAGGAAGTAGGCGGAAACAAGGCATGGCTCGGAATTGGCTCCTTCGGCGTACAACCTTCGGAGTTCGCAAAGTTTGCAACGGCCCTGGTAGTCGCAAAGACCATCGGATCCATTGGTTTCAAGATGGATAACCTTAGGAATCAGCTGATCTTGTTCGCGCTCATCGGCACGCCCATGTTTTTGATCCTCCTCCAAAAAGATACGGGAACGGCCATGGTCTTCTCGGTATTCGTTCTTGTTTTCTTCCGTGAGGGGATGTCGCCATTTCTGATCATCATCGGCATCGCGTGTGCCGTGATCTTTGTGCTCACGCTGTTGGTTGACAACCAATTGTACCTCCACGTGGGGGTTGCGGTCCTGCTGATCCTTGCAATATTGATGGGCAGAAAGAAGTTCAAACGAATTGCCATGCTGACCGCGGGTGCTCTTGCCATCGTAATGGTAATTGCCAGTGTGGACTATATCGTCAGCGACGTATTGAAGCCGCACCAGCAGAATCGTATCAAGGCGCTGATCAATCCGGACGCCGACCCGCTGGGCTTCGGATGGAATGTTACGCAATCAAAGATCGCGATCGGAAGCGGTGGCTTTCTGGGAAAAGGATTTCTGGAAGGAACTCAAACGAAGTTTGATTTTGTACCCGAGCAAAGCACAGACTTTATCTTCTGTACGATCGGCGAAGAGCACGGATGGATCGGAAGCCTCTTCACGATTGCGCTATTCATGCTTCTATTGTTGCGGATCCTCTTTCTTGCAGAACGGCAAAAGAACAAATTCGCCCGGGTCTATGGATACTCAGTTGCCTGTATCCTGTTCTTCCACTTCGCGGTGAATATCGGAATGACTATTGGTCTCTTCCCCGTGATCGGTATTCCCCTTCCGTTCTTCAGCTACGGCGGATCTTCCCTTTGGGGATTCACCATCCTGCTGTTCATTTTCCTGAAACTGGATGCGCACCGCATGCAAGTGCTGCAAAGGCTCTAGTCACTGATCTCGAAGAGGATCCTGACCATAGTTAGCATTGTGGTGACTGCTTACTGCCAATTTGCTTGTGCTTGACTCCGGCAGGCTGCCCCCAGGAGTTTAAAGAGTATACTCTTCAGATGAC
>CBFGXV010000426.1:0-3663 GCA_965652755.1 uncultured Chryseosolibacter sp.
GCACGGTCGGATAACTTGTGTACCGCGGCGTAGGTACGTCGTATTTCCTTATCAGGTCCAAAGTGCGTCCTCATCAGGAAGCACTTTCCGGTTCCACGAATCACCGCCAGGATCTGACAGCAAGCTGACAAAAGTCAGCCGTTATTTTGACTGTTGTCAGCAGCGGGGCCAGCGGTGCGCGGTATTTTGCAGTCATGTTGAACTTTCCATCGCAGGCTGAACTGATAAGGAAATACGACGTACCTACGCCGCGGTACACAAGTTATCCGACCGTGCCTTTCTGGAGCACAAGCGAATTTACATCCGGGAAATGGGTTGAAGCCGTCAGGCGAAGCTTCGATGAATCAAATGATACCAAAGGAATAAGCCTCTATATTCACCTTCCCTTCTGTGAAAGTCTGTGCACTTATTGCGCGTGCAACAAAAGGATCACTAAAAACCACGGGGTAGAGATCAGCTATGTGCGCTCGCTTCTGAAAGAATGGAATGATTACATCACCATTTTCGGAAAGAAACCCGTTATCCGGGAGCTGCATCTCGGAGGTGGAACGCCGACCTTCTTTAGTCCCGATAACCTCAAATGGCTTGTGTCATACCTGCTGGAGGAAGGAATTGTACATGAAGATAATGAATTCAGTTTCGAAGGTCACCCCAACAATACATCCACAGCACATCTTCAAACGCTTTTCGATCTTGGTTTCAGGCGGGTAAGCTTCGGTGTGCAGGACCTTGATCCGAAAGTCCAAAGAACCATCAATCGTATACAACCCCTTGAAAACCTCGAGCATGTAACACGTCACAGCCGGGAGATCGGATACAAGTCAGTCAGTTTCGACCTTATCTATGGTTTGCCGCATCAAACAATCGTCACGATTGAAAACACAATCAGAAAAGTCGTTGCCCTGCGTCCTGACCGTGTTTCTTTTTATAGTTACGCACATGTGCCGTGGGTAAGTCCGGGGCAGCGCGGTTATGGGGAGGCGGATCTCCCTACTGAAGTACAAAAACGAGAATTGTACGAAACAGGTCGCCAGTTGCTTCGAGACAGCGGTTATGAGGATATTGGAATGGATCATTTTGCGCTTCCACACGACACGCTTTTCCGCGCGCAATCCAAGGGAAGACTACGTCGCAACTTCATGGGCTACACGCAGACGGAAACGGATCTGCTGATCGGTCTGGGAGCCTCTGCTATCAGCGATGCGAAGTATGCTTATGCACAGAATCTAAAAAAAGCTGAGCATTACTCCGCTAAGGTGACATCCGGCCATTTGCCCGTTTTCAAGGGCCATCTCATGGATGATGACGATCTGCATGCAAAAGAAGTGATTCTGGAGATTGCCTGCAGGGGAACGATCAGCCCGTCAGCGCTCGCCAGGTTCGGCGACGCCGGGACAATGCATACGCTTAATACGATGACCAGGGAAGGCATATTGGCGCATCATGGCGGCGGATTTCAGGTCAGTCAGCGCGGGCGCGCTTTCATCCGAAATATCTGCAGCGTGTTTGATCAGCGACTGAAGTCAAGCGGATCCAGATGTAACACGACCTTGTTCAGCAAATCTATCTGATGGAACCATTTTTTTACCTGCGCGATTTTTGGATTAATTCCTTTACCCGGTTAAATTCTCCGGGTTGAACAACATACCTGACGCAAATCAGCGGAAAGGTATGACCATAGTCATAACTCTGCGCTGACACTCACGGTACTTTAGCTGCGAAAAGAACAACACCTTTTTATATACAACCAAAAACTGTTTAACATGAAAAACTTATTTTCAATTCTACTTATCAGCACACTCTTTGCTTCGTGCGCCCCTGACAAACCAACGGAAAATGCACAGGGCGGCAGCCTCGATCAAGCAGTGGCAGCCAATGCCAATGACGGTAAAGGCATCGGAGAAGTTAAGAACGTCACGCTCAATAAGCCGCTCGAGCAGGATCGGATCAAGAGAGGCAAAGCAATCTTCGAAATGAAATGCAGCGCGTGCCACAAACTCACTGACCAGCGAGTAGTGGGGCCAGGCTGGGCAGGGATAACAAAAAACCGCAAACCGGAATGGATCATGAACATGATCACCAATGTCGATGTCATGCTGGCCCAGGACCCGGAAGCGCAAAAGCTTCTTGAGCTGTGTCTCGTTCGAATGCCAAATCAAAACGTAAGCATTGGAGATGCACGCGACATTCTGGAGTTTATGCGTGAAAATGACGGCGAAAAATAATTTTCTACTGGCTATAAGACAAACTATATGAATCGCAAACATCTCATTTACGGAATCGCAGGCGTTTTCGCCGCATCTTTAATTTTCAGCTGCAAACCCCAGGTGCCGCAGAGCGCCGCCACAGGCGATGCAGCCAGCAGGGTCTACGTCGCACCCGGTCAATACGACGAATTCTACAACATCGTTTCAGGCGGTTTCAACGGACAACTCAGCATCTATGGCGTCCCCTCGGGGCGTCTGATCAAGATCCTCCCTGTTTTCTCAGTGCACCCGGAAAACGGCTGGGGATACAGCGAAGAAACAAAGCCGATGCTGAATACATCTCATGGCTTCGTGCCCTGGGATGATCTTCATCACGTTGCAATCTCCACCACAAATGGTGAGCATGATGGCCGTTGGGTGTTTGCCAATGGAAATAACACGCCACGCGTCGCGAGAGTCGATCTCAAGACATTCAGGACAGAAGAGATTCTCGAGATCCCGAACAGTGGAGGAAATCACTCTTCTCCGTTCATCACGGAAAATACAGAATACGTGATCGCCGGTACCCGGTTTAGCATCCCGATGAACAATCAGGACGTGCCCATCAGCACGTACAAGGAGAACTTCAAAGGAACAATCAGCTTTATCAAGGTTGATAAGGAGAACGGGCACATGAACATCGCGTTCCAGCTAAGAACCCCTGGATTCAACTTTGACCTCAGCCGCGGGGGGAAAGGCCCGTCACATGACTGGTTCTTCTTCTCAACATACAATACCGAACAAGCGCACACGCTTCTTGAAGTGAATGCATCCCAGAAAGATAAAGACTTCATAATGGCTGTCAACTGGAAGATGGCTGAAGAACTTGCAGCGCAGGGAAAAGGAACCATTGAACGCTCCAAGTACGCTCACAATCTTTACAGTCACGAAACGCATTCAGCAACTTCCACGATACGTGACGAAGTGCGGGTGCTCGATATCACCCAGTTCCCCGGTCTCGTGTATTTCATCCCTTGCCCCAAGTCTCCGCACGGAACAGATGTAGACCCTACCGGCGAATACATTGTCGGAAGCGGAAAACTGGCTGCGACCATGCCAGTCTTCTCGTTCACCAAGTTCCAGACTGCTATCTCGAACAAGGAATTTGAAGGTGACTTCGCAGGCATCCCTGTTCTTAAATACGAATCGGTGCTGCATGGAGAAGTACAAAAACCCGGACTTGGACCACTGCACACAGAATTTGACAACGAAGGAAACGCATACACCTCGATGTTTGTTTCTTCTGAAATTGTAAAATGGAATGTGAAAACGCTGGAAATACTGGACCGTGTACCTACCTATTATTCTATCGGACACCTCAGCGTAATGGGCGGACCCACAAGGAAGCCACATGGCAAGTACATGATCGCGTACAACAAGATCACCAAAGACCGTTATTTGCCCACAGGCCCTGAGT
>CBFGXV010000427.1:0-3658 GCA_965652755.1 uncultured Chryseosolibacter sp.
CACCATTTTTTAAGCCGGCATCCGTGTCTTTTTTAGAGATCATAGCATGTAAACGCTTACGCGATAATCCTCCGCAAAAGCACCTTCAACAGTCGCCCATGTCAGCTGTCAATCATGAAGCAAAGAACCAATTACCATCAGATAACAACGTCGTTGACAACTAATTCGATCGTTTTGATAAAGTGAACCTTCGATGGCTTGTAACTTGCTGCTCATCCAAATCCCGGAGATCAGCAACGCCGCGTCTTTCATCTCCCTTGTTATCCTTCATTACGCGTGGCCCGAACAGGCCGGACAGTCAAAACATTTACTGCCAAATCCCGCATAAAAAAGTCAAGTTTTTTTGTTAAATTTCTCTTAGTACCAAACAACGAACGCCATGAAAAAAACTCTTATCTCAATGGCTGCTGTCCTGTTCGTGTGCCTTTCATTGGTTGCGCAAAAGAAGATTACGGACGAGGAGGCTATCAAGGCTGTGATCGAACGTGAAACGCAAGCCTATTTTAGCATCGACTATAAGAACTGGATAGACAGTTGGTCTCATGTGCCCTATGCGTACTGGTCTTACGCCGATGACAACGGCATAAACTATTACGAAGGATGGAAAGCCATCGAAATTGGTTTTTCCGACTATTTCGTTACTTCCAAACCGATCTCTATCGACGTTGACAGAACGTGGGAAGATCTTCGCATTTATAAGGATGGCGCCTACGCCCGCTTTAAACAAACCGTCATCACAAATGGCGTGCGCGGCCCGGTGCAGACCGAGATCCGTGTTCTTGAAAAAGATAACAAAGACAAGGAGTGGAAGATCGTCCTTGTTGGTGTTTTGAAAAAAGAAGGCTAACCGGATGGAGCGGGCCTGGCTTGATTGCCGGGTCCGCACTGGCTGGCATTCCTCAGAATTGACGGCTTCTTAGCATCACCAGCGTACAGCCTTCAAGCGCCTCTATACCCTGTTGCTCAGCCTTTCGGATAAACTCATCGTTCTCGGTACCCGGATTAAATATAATCCGTTTGGGTTTCAAGCCGAGGATATAATCCATGTGTTCTTCCTGGCGATGGGGGCCGATATACATCGTCACCGTATCCACATTTTCCACCGCCGGCCTGGAAAAGATGTCCAGAATATCCTTTCCAAACACCGCACCGTCCTTTATCCCCACAGGAACGATCTCATGGTTGTACTCGGTTAACATGCGGGCAGCCAGATAAGCGTATCTGCCCGGATTTGTTGTCGCCCCGATAATTACTGTTTTCTTCACGTATTTTTCAGTATTTAATGTTTCGTCCCTCGTTAAAGTATAAATAAGCCAACAAAATAAAATTATCTTGGTTCCAAATTAACGCTCATGAGATCCTTATTGATTGCCGCCATTGTGGCAAGCACCTCAATCTTGTCGCACAGTCAGGAGAAACAGTATAAATACACAGTAGATCTGACCAATGTGGTCAATGACCGGGTGTATGTTGAACTGGTTCCGCCAGCTGTCAAGGAAAAAGAGATCATCTTCTTTTTCCCGAAAATTGTGCCCGGCACTTACGCTATTGCTGATTACGGAAGGTATGTCGCTGATCTGAAGGCGTTGGACAAGAAAGGCAAATCACTTCCCGTTGAGAAGGTTGAAGAAAACGGATGGAAGATAAAAAATGCCAATAAGCTGGTGAGGATCACTTATTGGGTGGATGACTCGTGGGACACCCGCGTTAAAGGTCCGGAGATATTCTGGCCCGCCGGAACCAATATTGAGAGCGGCAAGAATTTCGTCATCAACCCCAGCGGTTTTTTTGGATACTTTGCCGGCCAAAAAGAGCCGGACTTTCAGTTAAACATACTGCGCCCGAAAGAACTTTATGGTTCAACCGGTCTGATCGCTACCGAGACTGGCAGTCCGTCGTCAACACTCAAACTTGAGAAGGGCTCGACCGGAAGCAACAAGGTCGTGGATGTTTATCGCGCCACAGATTACGATCACCTGGTGGATTCACCGTTGATGTACGCGAAGCCTGACACGGCGATCATTCATGTTGCAAATACCGAGGTCTTGATCGGCTCGTATTCACCAACAAACAAAGTTTCCGCAAAACAGATCGCCGAGAGCATCCGTGAGGTCCTCATGGCTCAAAAAGAATTTCTCGGTGGTAAACTCCCTGTCGACAAGTATGCTTTTATATTTTATTTTACCGATAAGCCGGTGCTCAGTTACGGCGCATTGGAACATTCGTACTCGTCTTTTTATTACATGCCGGAAATGCCTATCGAGCAGATGAACCAGCAACTCCGCGATTTCGCGGCGCACGAATTTTTTCATATCGTCACACCGCTGACTGTGCATTCGGAAGAAATTGGCGATTTTGACTTTAACGATCCGGAAATGTCGCGCCACCTCTGGATGTATGAAGGTGTGACAGAATATTTCGCATCCCTTGTTCAGGTTCAGTACGGGCTCATCTCGCTCGACGATTTCATGGAGACCATCCGGGAAAAAATGCTCACAGCCGACCAGTTCATCGATGATGTTCCCTTTACGGAGATAAGCAAGTTCACCCTTGACAAATATCACGATCAGTATTACAACGTTTACCAGAAAGGCGCCCTTATCGGACTATGCCTGGATGTCAAGCTGAGAAAATTATCCAATGGTGAAAGAGGTCTGAGGGACCTGATGCTGCAGCTTTCGGAAAAATATGGAAAGGATAAAGCTTTTAAGGACGATGAATTGTTTTCAGAGATCACGGCAATGACCTATCCGGAGATCGGCGAGTTCTTTGAGCAGTATGTCAAGGGCAAAGGCGCCCTGCCAAAGGATTCTTCGGCTTCCAGTGAACGCCTTAAACCGCTTCCCTTCGAAGAAGTCTTTGAGGATCTCGGGATCATTTATGCTGAGGAACACACTTTTGAAGATTACAGCCTCGGAATCGATAACCCGGACCTTGGGCTCAGCCACATCGACAGCGTTCCCAAACTTCAGATCGCGACAACTGCACACCTGAATGAGTTGGGTACGGCGCTCGGATTCCAGGAGGGTGATATTTTACTTCAAATAAACGGCGAGGACATTCCTGACCTGGGAAGCCCCGAAGTTGGCGCTTTCTTTCAACGTCAGCTCGCAAGCCTTGAAGAGGGCAAAGACATTTCGTATACCGTGCTCAGAAAGAATTCTAACGGGGAGGACAAAGAAACGATCCTCACCGCCCCGGTTAAGAAAGTCAAGATCTCTCAGCGGCATTTGCTGGCCCCAAATCCGCAGGCCACCCCGGATCAGCTGGCCTTGCGTGAGGCGTGGCTGGGCAAAGGGAAGTGACGGACTACACCTTCCACTCTTTTTTCATTTTGCGCTTCAAAAGTTTGTTCGCTTCACCATCGCGCTTGAATTTTTCTTTTCCTGGATCCCACTCGAGGGGACGTCCCAATGCATATGCTATGTTCCCGATGTTGCATACAGTAGCAGTGCGGTGGCCGACTTCAACATCGCAGATAGGCGCCTTGCGGGTTTTTATTGCATTGATGAAATCCTGGTAGTGATCGGTGCTCACATAGACTTTATAATCATCAGGGGTAAACGCCGTGTCTTTCAGGGTTTCCGGTGAGGTTCGCAGCAATCCTCGTTGTACATAAACTTCACCTTCGCTCCCGAAGAAGTGACAATAATTCTTG
>CBFGXV010000428.1:0-3658 GCA_965652755.1 uncultured Chryseosolibacter sp.
AAGTTTCTGGTCTTCGGAGGTTGCGATGAGCCGCGTGAGAACTTGTTGTTTTGACGGGTCGGTGTGAAAATCGAAAGCGCGAAAATACCGCAGCATCTCTTTATCATCGGAATCACTGATCAATTGCGCGAGCAGTGGCATGGCAGCGCGGCTGCGCGTGCGCCAGACAATGTCCCTGTTTTCAGGTTTGTTCCAATCCTTTCCTACTTTATCGAGCCAGGCCTTGAAATAAATTTCCGCGCTCGGGTCGGAACTGATTCCGAGGGCCTCGAGATACCACCGGTCTTTGCCGTTGTATTGTGTGGCAAGGTCAGCCCAGATGGCCGCGGCTTCCCGTGAATTCATTCCGCGAATGGCGATGGCAACTTCCCGGCGAACCTGGGGAGATTCATCATCTTTGAGTTTTTGTGCCGTGCCGAGTATGTCACGCTCTAACTGCCGGGCTGCACGCAGGGCAGTGATCCGGATGTTCGGATCTTTGTCGGCCAATGCTTCCTCGAAATAGGCGTCGTGTTTGCCGTCGAGTCTTGTCAGAAGCCAGAATGCCTGGGCTCGCTGACGCGGATTTTCTCCCTTCCATAATTTCAGGAGTTCGGCTTCAGCTTCATTGCCCATTTTCACCAGCGCCTGATATCCCTGATAACGGATGTCCATATTCGGATTAAGCAGGGCTGCCACCGCGCCCTGGGATGTTGAAAGGTCGAGCGCGGGAATCACGTACTCCGTATCAGGCGTGGACACGCGGTAGATCCTTCCGCGGTTGAGATCTCCAACCTGATGGCCTCCCACACCGGGATCATACCAGTCAGCAATAAATATCGAACCATCAGGGGCCGCCGCTACATCACTTGGACGAAACCACTGATCGCTTTTAGCTTCAACGAGGTTAACGATCTTTGCCTTATAACCAGCGCCGTCATCGTCGACCACGTAAGATCTTACAACGTTATGGCCCGGCTCGCAATGAATGAGCTGGGAGCGAAAAACTTCGGGCAACATTGTTCCCTCGTAAATCATGATCCCCGTGGGTGAACCTGATCCCGTCTGCAACAGGTTTGGAACAACGCCGGGGTCGTTCAGATGCCAGTGACGAAGCGGGATATCACTTTCCATATTGGTACGCCGTGCCCTCCAGCCGGCGCCTGTCACCTCATCCGTGAAGCCGTAATTGCCCTGCTCCATCACATAATTTATCCGCGTCCCTTTATTTCCGTCGTCGTCATTATCCGATTGCCAGATGGTACCATAAGGATCGACTGCAAGCTCGTAGTTGTTTCTGAAATTATGGCCCAGGACTTCGACGCGGGAGCCGTCTGTCTCCATGCGGAACGCCATACCTTGCCGGAACGGTTTGCCATTGGTTACTACCTTGCGTCCGTGAATATCGACCACCGTGTCGCGTTTTTCCGTCAGCAACATCTTGCCTTCATTGCCCATATTAAAATACATCTTGCCATCATGGCCAAAGATGAAAGTATGCATGCCGTGGTCGTGCTGTTCCCCGTTGATACCTGTGAAAAGAATTTCCTTTTTGTCCGGGACATCGTCGCCGTTCTCATCCGTAAATACAAAAACGTTAGGGCTACAAGAAACATAGATCTTGTTTCCGAGCACTGCAATGCCTAACGCGGAATTCACGTCGGTCCCCTGGTAGAACACTTTGCTCTTGTCGGCTACTCCGTCTTTATCTGTATCTTCGAGGATCATAATCCTGTCACCCTCTTCTTTTATCGGGTTTTTAGGATTTAATTGGTTCCGGTAGTTATATGCCTCGCAAACCCAGATGCGTCCGCGCGAGTCGATGGAAATATTCGTAGGATTGCTGAACATGGGTTCAGAAGCAAAAAGTCCAACCTCGAGTCCGTCATGGACTTTAAGGTCTGACAACGATGTTTCCGGCGCATGTTCGTCGGCGTTCTTTTTTTCCGAGCACGCGGCGGCCAGCAACAGGGACAAGAGGATGACGGATCGTAGTTTTGACATATATTTTGCGGATGAAAAAGAAAGTTACTCAATCAACGTAATATTGGCAACTCGATTGATTTGAAGTTAAAATGTCGGTTTAAATGAACGAATGATGAGACGCAAATTATGTTTATTCCTGCTGTTGACTCTCTTTGGATCAGCCCTGTACGCTCAGAAAAGAAAGACTGTCGTCTCGATCTCCGGCGATGAATTTTACATAAATGGCAAACCCACATATGATGGCCGATATTGGAAAGGGAACAAGATCCAGGGATTGCTGATGAATTCCAGAATGGTACAGGGGATCTTCGACGACCTCAATCCCGACACGCGGGAACTTTTCGTTTATCCCGATACGAAGAAATGGGATGCGGACAGAAATACGGATGAATTTATTGCGGCGATGGACGACTGGCGCAGCCACGGGTTGAATTCCTTTACGATCAACCTTCAGGGCGGGAGTCCCGTGGGTTACGGCAATCAGAAAAATTGGCTCAACTCGGCGTTCTTCGAAGACGGAAAGCTGCGCCCGGAATTCATGAACAGGCTCGAGCGCATACTCAACAAGGCGGATGACCTTAAAATGGTTGTGATCCTCGGGCTGTTCTACTTCGGCCAGGATCAAAACCTTCGCGATGAGGAGGCGATAAGGAATGGTGTTCGCAATGCCATTGATTGGCTATTCGAAAAAGGTTACAGAAACGTTGTCATTGAAGTGAATAACGAATGCAACATCAGGCAATACGACCATGAGATCCTCAAACCCGAGCGGGTTCATGAGCTGATCGCGTTGGTAAAAAGTATGAAGAAGAAAGGCTTCAGATATCTGGTGAGCACAAGTTATGGCGGAAATTTTGTGCCGTTGCCGAACGTGGTCAGAAGCGCGGATTTTATTCTTATCCACGGCAATGGTGTAAGCTCATATGAAGCCATGCAGCGACTGATCGACAATACGCGTAAGGTAGAGGGTTACCGCACCATGCCCGTGGTCGTGAACGAAGACGATCATTTTGATTTCGACAAAGAGAAAAATAATTTCATCGCCGCTGTAGAAAAATACGTCTCGTGGGGATATTTTGATTACCGCAAGGATGGCGAAGACTTCAGTGTCGGATATCAGACGGTTCCGGTCGACTGGACCATCAGCTCCGACAGAAAGAAGGCTTTCTTTAATAAGGTGAAAGAGATCACGGGCGAATAGTTCCGGCTACTCCGCTTATAAACGGCGGATCGATCGGTTAATCGTCTTTTCTCTTTCCGGCCAGGTCGTTGAAGAGGCTGTTGAATATTGAGAGGATTAAGCTGAAGAGCAGCGCCCACCAAAACCCTTTGACCTCGAAGCCTGCCACAAGGTTATCGACGAAGAGAATGATTGCCGCATTGATCACGAGGAGGAATAAGCCCAAAGTGACGATTGTGATGGGAATGGTGAGTATCACCAGGATGGGCTTGACGAGGACATTGACGATCGCAAGTATCAGCGCGACGATAAGGGCAGTACCATAATCAGAGACTTCAACATTAGGTAAGAGGTAGGCGGTGAGGACGACGGCCAAACCATTGAGCAACAGACGGATAATCCAGTTCATAAATCGGCTTTAAAATTCATTAATTTTGGGTTATGGAAAAAGCGGTCGGTGAATTAAATTCGGTTGAGAAAATTAGCGGAGTTCTCTAAGAATCTCCCTGATTT
>CBFGXV010000429.1:0-3656 GCA_965652755.1 uncultured Chryseosolibacter sp.
GTAGTGCACCAACTGATTGAATTCAGTAACATCTTTACGAAGAACAACGTACGCGAGAAAGCACCTGACGCCCGGCCAGAAGACCTTTATTATCGCCAGATATTAAACCTGGTGGATGTACAGAAGGGAGTAGATTTTATCTACTACAAACAAACGACGATCCGCCGGCGCATCACGCGCCGCATGCTTTTGAAAAATATCGCTACCCTGGAGGACTACCTTGAATATATCAAAATTACTCCTTCGGAAGTAGATAAGCTTTTCCAGGACATACTCATACCAGTTACAGAATTTTTCAGGGATCAAACCACGTTCGATAACCTGTGCAACGTGTACCTACCAGCGCTTATCAAGACAAAAGATAATGAAATGTTCAGGGTTTGGTCCGTGGGGTGTTCTACAGGCCAGGAAGCGTATTCGTTCGCGATTTGTCTATTTGAATTCTTTTCAACTCACGCAGCGAATTATAAACTACAGGTATTTGCGACTGATATCTCCGACATCGCGATCGTCAGGGCTAGATCGGGGTTTTATTCTGCATCCGAAGTTGCTATGGTCTCACCCGCCAGGCTTGAAAAATTCTTTATTAAGGCCGAGGGCGGCTACCGCGTCAATAAGCTCATACGCGATATATGCATTTTTGCGAATCACAATGTGCTGACGAATCCGCCATTTGCCAGTATCGATCTCGTATCCTGCAGGAATGTGCTTATCTATATGGATGTATTTCTTCAAAGGAAAGCCATTGCTGCATTTCACTACTCCCTGAATGAAAAAGGCTTTTTGCTTCTAGGTAAATCAGAATCTGTAGGCAATTCCGCCGACCTGTTTGCCGCGTTTGGCGGAAAGGACAGGATCTATTCCCGGAACCCGGTGCCGGGCCGTTTTATGCAAATTGCCGCACGACGTAAAATAGAAATGCTTGCGAATGGACATCTCAAACCTGCCATAGACAATCGACCAAACGATGATTTTCAAAAAAGTGCAGAGGAGATCATTCTTGCTACCAGCCCCGCGGGTGTAATTGTAAACGATCAGTTCGAAATTTTACAGTTCCGGGGGGCCACCGGCGACTGGCTGGAAGCCCCTGCAGGAAAACCCAGCATGAGTGTTATTAAGATGGCAAAACACGGTCTCTCGGTAGACATCCGCACAGCCCTGTATAAAGCCAAAACAAGCCGAAAGACCTTTATAAAAGAAGGGATCATTCTGGAGACTGCAGGTGGAAAAAAAATCGTTGCAATTGAAGTCGCCCCAATTTTGAACACGATCAACGTGTATTATCTCATTTTATTTAGAAATACTTCGTTCGTTCCATCCGCGCACGGTTCCCGCAGAATGACAGCGAAAATGCAACCGACCACTCACGAGTCACGGGCGATCCGCTTGGAAAAGGAACTTACTCAGACGCGCGAAGACATGCGAACCATCACCGAAGATCAAGACGCGGGGAATGAAGAATTACTGAGTGCAAATGAAGAATTGCTATCAGGCAGCGAGGAGTTAAGAAGTCTTAACGAAGAACTTGAAATATCGAAGGAAGAATTGCAAAGTACCGTTGAAGAGCTTTCGGTTGCCAACCAGGAACTCTCTTCCCGCAACGATGAGTTGACATATTTCCGGCAATATTCGGAGGCAATCATTACCAGCATCAGTCAACCACTAATTGTCCTTGACAAACAACTTCACATAAAGACCGCTAATGCAGCTTTTTATAAAATTTTTGAAGTAAGGGAGAAGGAGGTTCTCAACAAACCATTTTACGAGATAGATGAATCGCAATGGAATATATCGGACCTTCGGACGCTGCTTAACAGAACTCTCAGTGATGCAAATTTCCACGGAAGCTATGAACTCAAACGGGAATTCCGACGCATCGGTGAACGGGTTCTCCTGCTAAATGCGAGCAAGGTAGTAAATGAATCCAACACCGAGCAACTCATCCTGCTTATAATAGAAGATATTACTGATCGCAAGGTCCTTGAAGAATCAATAAGGTCAAAAGCTGCATATGCCAGAATGACCCTGGATTCCAACCCAACAATAACGATTACCGCATCAGCCAACGGCGAAATAACCTATTTTAATAAGTTCTTTCTGGATTATGCCGGAGTCGGGTTAGATGAAGCGCTGACATTAGGCTGGACTGGCGTCATTCACCCGACAAAAAAAGAAGACGTCAATAAAGCCTGGATAGAGGCTACCGCCGCAGGATTACCATTCTACAAAGAACTGTTTCTAAGACGCCACGACGGAACGTATCGCTGCCACATGGCACATGCCATACCACTGATGGGTAAAGATGGCGTAATCGCGTCATGGGTATGCAGCGCGTCCGACATCCACGACCAGCGAATGTTCACTGATGAATTGGAAAGGCAGATAGCTGCGCGAACCCAGGCTCTCAATGACTCGAACAACGCCCTGAGCCACTCAAACAGGAATCTTGAACAATTTGCATTTATCGCTTCACATGATTTACAGGAACCTCTGAGGAAGATAAAAATGTTCACGAACATGCTCTCTCTTAATTACCTGGACACTTTGCCCAAGGAGGGGAAACAACTTGTGGAAAAGATCCACGCTTCCTCAGCCAGACTGTCAACATTGATCCATGACGTGCTGCAATTTTCACGGATCGAAAACTCAGAAAACGCATTTGTCAATACCGACCTCAACGGGATACTCAAAAATGTGATTGGAGATTTTGCGTTACTGATCAGCGAAACAAATGCAACTGTGGAGGCAGAGAACTTGCCCTTCGTGGAGGTGATTCCCATCCAGATGAATCAATTATTCTATAATCTTCTCAGCAACTCGCTGAAATTCTGCAGCCATACGGAACAGCCGAAGATAACAATAAGCTATCGGACTCTTTCGCACGTAGAGGTTCTAAAAAAGCCGACGTTGAATCCAAAACTCAAGTACTTCGAAATACTCTTTGCAGACAACGGGATCGGATTCGACGAACGTTACAGCGAAAAAATATTCGAAATATTTCAACGACTTCACCATCACGATCATTATTCAGGCACGGGAATCGGCCTGGCGTTATGCAAAAAAATAATTGAAAACCATCGCGGCCTGATCTTCGCAGAATCCCATGAGCAGGCGGGAGCCCTTTTTCACATCATCCTTCCCCTGAACGACCATCACCCAGTCTTCGATCTTTTGCCGGGATACGTAGAATAAGAAGGATCTTTCTCAATCTGAATAGGAAATCGTTGATTCATTCTCGCATTTTATTACATGCAGGACAAATCGATCATTTAGGGTAAACTCGTAGGGGCATTGTTCAGTCAGGGTCATCGAAGTTCTCGATTGTTGCAATACGGTTAACAGGTCATGTGCTATTTCACAATCCCTGATGCTGTTAACAGCTCTCGAGCGAAAAACGCGCAGTGTGAAGGTGCAACCTTTTTTCTCTTTTAGATTTAATTTCCGAAACTCGTGATGAGCAAATCTATATTGCTGCGGGCCGTCTGATGAATCGACCATCAGTTTCAGGATAGCCGGACGATACTTGTTCCAAATGTAAATGAACCTGGATGGAGCGGAATAATTTAGCATACTGTGTTGAATAGTTAAGGTTTGCAAGGATCTAAGGTAGAACCATGCAAGAATATTTAATTTACGTCTATCTCTGTCTGTGTGAC
>CBFGXV010000430.1:0-3646 GCA_965652755.1 uncultured Chryseosolibacter sp.
AAACTCACCAAATTCGTCAACGGATTGGAGAAAAAATAAATCGTAGCATATAGGGTAAAAACCCTCCCCGGACTATCCGGGGAGGGTTTTTCTTTTTATTTTCGTTGAAGCGGTACTGCCGCTATCACTTTAAAAAAGACCCCTTTTATGAACGAACCCTCATTAATTCCTTTGAAGATCAAAAGTTGGTCTCCTGAGGATCGCCCCCGAGAAAAATTGCTGACAAAAGGAACTCCGGTGCTGTCTGACGCCGAACTCGTGGCCATCCTGCTCGGCACGGGGACAGCCACCACCAGCGCCGTGGAGCTGGCGAAGCGCGTGCTGCAAACGGTCGACAATGATCTGCACGAACTCGCAAAACTTTCCGTAAAAGACCTCACGAAAGTAAAAGGTATCGGAGAGGCTAAGGCGATCTCAATAATCGCCGCCTTGGAGCTTGGCAGAAGACGAAAATTTACCGGCGCGGAAGAAAAGCTACGCATTACCGGGTCACACGATTGTTTTGAAATCATAAAACCTCACCTCCAGGATATTCCGCACGAAGAATTTTGGATCATTTTATTGAATCGCGCAAACCGCATGATCAGAAAACATCAGATCAGCCAGGGCGGCGTGGCGGGTACGGTCGCTGATCCGAAGATCATTTTTAAAATAGCCCTCTCAGAACTTGCCAGCGGAATTATCCTCGCACATAATCACCCTTCCGGCAATCTAAAGGCCAGCCAGGCTGACATGGATCTCACAAGGAAGCTCGTGGAGGCCGGTAAACTGCTGGAAATTCAGGTGCTCGATCATTTAATAGTAGCTGGGCAAAAATATTTTAGTTTTGCAGATGAAGGAATCATGTAACATTCCATTTTTCGCGGTCTGATTGATACGACAAGGCGTCGGGATTTCACGCCCGACTTTAGGTCAAGATCCTGTCGACTGGCCATAAGTAGATTTTCATAATAAACTGCCGGTTATTCTGTTTTATTACCGGAGAAGACTGTTTTAATGATGCGTAAAAAGAAAGTCATTGGAGGCCTCGTCATTTTGTTGGTCGCGTTTGGATTAATCCTGAATTTCCAGACAAGAAATCCGGTGGAAGACCCGGACATTGCCCCTGAGCCGATCAAACCTGCGCTTCCGAATCCGTACGTGCAAAAACTTCTGGTCGATTATGAAAAGGAACTCCTGGATCTGCTGCAGCAAACAAAGACTCCCGGCCTGGCAGTCGCCATCGTCGAGGACACCTCTATCCTATTCATGAAGACCTATGGCGTCCGTCAGGCCGGAACAAAGGATTCGATCAATGCGCATACGGTATTCCGGCTCGCATCTGTGTCGAAGTGTTTCGCCCCGTTGTTAACTGGGCTGCTTGTTGAGGATGGCGTGATCGAGTGGGACGATCGGGTGGTCGATCATCTTCCCTCTTTTGAGCTGAAATCCAAAAACTGCACTGACAGTCTCCTGCTCACCCATGTGCTTTCTCACACTACAGGACTTCCCTACCATACCTATACGACGCTTGTGGAGGATGGAACTGATCTGCCAACCATGGTCGACCAGCTGAAGAATGTAAACGTCATTGCAAAACCGGGGGAGCTTTATAGCTATCAGAATGTTGCATACAGTATTATCGGCGAGGTCATCAGGTCGCGAACGGGCAAATCTTACCAGCAGCACATGCACGAAAAGGTTTTCGGTCCGCTGAATATGGCCGATGCGTCAATGAGCTATGATGCCATTGTCGGGAATGATAATGTGGCCCAACCCCACCTCCACTGGAGAAAAGGTTGGAAGGTCACCAACATCTCAGATACATACTACAACGTGGGCCCTGCTGGCGGCGTGAACGCCAGTATTTCCGATATGGCGCAATGGTTGAAAGCGATGATGGGTTCCCGGCAGGATTTTGTTTCCGAAAGAACGCTTGACAAAATATTTACTCCTGTGGTGAAAGCAAAAACAAAGAACCGCTACTTCCGCAAGTGGGTCGGTCGATCTGATTCTCACTACGCACTGGGATGGCGCGTGCTCAATTTCAAGAATGACACGCTGTTGTACCACGGAGGATATGTGCGTGGATACCGGAGTGAGGTTGCAATAGATCGTAGAAGCAAGATCGCTATTTGCGTCCTAAGCAACGGACCGGGAAGGTTGGTAGACAACAGTGTCCCTATATTCTTCAATCTGTTTTACAATCAACGCGATTCGATTTTATATTGGCAGAATAAACAGCTCGCAAAGGAGCGGGTGACAGCGGACAACGCGCCAGCTATGAAGCTCAGGGATATCCTGAAATAGTATTCTCAGGTATCTTGACATAATATTATAGAGTTTATCTCCCGTACTGTCGGGAAAAATTGAACCATGAAAACCAGGAACATAATTTTGATCCTCGTGATAGCCGTTCTGTGCATCACGGTCTTTTACTCGCTGCAGGGCAGTCAGGATGAGGCCGCTTACGCCGAAGAGATCAGGAAAGATCGGGAAGAGAAGGATCGGTTCATGCGCACTTCGGCCGAGTCGCCCTTTGCATCGAACCGCGATGAATATTCGGGGTTGAAATATTTTCCTCCCGACATGAAATACCGCGTCATTGCAAATCTTCAACCCATCCAGCAAAAGAAGACCGTTATTCTTACAACGAACGATGGCAAAGAGCAGCGATACGTCGAATATGCCTATGCCGAGTTCAAGCTTGACGGTGTGGTCAACAGGTTGCTCATTCTTGAAATTGCCGATATGGGTCCGTTCCGCGGCAAGTTGTTCCTTGGTTTCGGCGACGAGACGAGTACCCGCGAAACATATGGTGCGGGCCGTTACCTGGATGTGACTAAGACTCCCGGCAGCAATACGATAAAGCTTGATTTTAACCTGGCATACAACCCGTATTGCGCTTACAATGATTCCTTTACTTGTCCTTTGCCGCCGCGGGAAAATATTCTGAACATTCCCATACGCGCCGGCGAAAAAATCTATCATCAATGATCCCTGTGACGAATGCGACGCAGGCCTGCCCAACCGCCAGAACGGTTGAAGGATTGTGTATAAAATGTGCGTAGAAATTCCATTTCGGACTCTACATTTGTCTGCTTAACAAATTGATCAGCGTGGGGTTGCTATGTGCTTTACCCTCAAAAGCTTATTTTTGGAGTTTTATCACGTGTATAGGTCATGACAATCGCATATAACTGGCTTAAGGAATATATCGAAATAACCGAAGGACCTGAGGAAACGGGAAAGCTCCTGACTTCCACAGGCCTTGAAGTGGAGAGCGTCGAACCATTTGAAACGGTGAAGGGTGGACTGTCCGGTCTGGTCATCGGCGAAGTAATGACATGCGCGAAGCATCCAAATGCTGACAAGCTTTCGGTCACAACGGTGGACGTCGGTGTCGGAACTCCCTTGCGAATCGTGTGCGGCGCGCCTAATGTTGCGCAGGGTCAAAAAGTTGTTGTCGCTGTTCCGGGTACGACTATCCATCCCGCACAAGGTGATCCTTTCACGATAAAGACGACAAAGATCCGCGGCGAAGTATCGGAAGGTATGATCTGCGCCGAGGATGAGATTGGTCTGGGCGAAAGCCATGCAGTCATTATTGTTCTCGACAAGAGCGCACCCGTTGGAAAAGCCGCGGCCGAATTCTTTAACATTCAAT
>CBFGXV010000431.1:0-3638 GCA_965652755.1 uncultured Chryseosolibacter sp.
GTTCTTCCCTGTATTTTTTGAAAGCCGGATCGGTAAGAAGATGAGGCCGGGCGCACTTCTGGGAATCTATTATTGCCCCTGGTACCCTGGTGATTTTCAAGGGGCGCAGTACCGCACCCTGGGACTCGATCTCACCGCGCTGTCCGGGATTGTTGACGTATTTTCACCCATGTTGTATCACCAGATGATGGACAGATCGCCCGAGTGGGTAGGAGAGTACGTAAACTGGCTGAAAAGCGCCGGTCTGACCGACGGCAGCAAACCGCGAATCTGGCCGATCATTCAGGCTCATAACAAGCCTTCTGTTATCTCGACCGAAGATTTCCGCAGCGTTATGTGGAGCGGTTCGCGCGCTCCGGCCTCTGGAATAATGATGTTTACACTGCATTCCCTGATCGGTGAACCGGGCAAACTTGAGGTGATGAAGGACCTGTTCCGAAAGAGGCGATGAACCAGTGACTAAAAAGGCCCGGTCTGACCTCTTTTAACCGGTCTGACCTCTTTTAAAAAGATCACTGTTTTTCCTTAAAAATGCGTTTATGACTCAAAATATGACTAACTTCCGCGATAGGGTTTAATAAGAGAACAAGTGATGATTTTAAGAAGCTGGCGGGAATTAAGAGTATTGATGAAAAGGAGATATCCCAATCTCACCGATGAGGATTTCCATTTTGAAGATGGTAACAAAGAAACAACGTTGAAGCGTCTGCAGGAAAAGCTCAATAAAACGCGTGAAGAGCTGGAAGCGACTTTCGCCGAGTTACAGCTGACCTGAGGAGCTGATTCCTGGCGGCCTGGAAAGTTGTCGCCACCCATTAGCGCTCCTACGGAACGACATCCTTCATGAACATCCTGAAGACCATTGCGTGGACAATCGTAATATTCTACGTTGTTGTCATTCTTTTGCTTTACGCGCTCCAAACGAAACTGATCTTTTATCCTGGTAAGCTAAGTCCGGATTATAAGTTCAAGACCCGTGATCCTGCGCATGAAGTTTCGCTTATAACCTCCGATGGGCAAACCATCAACGGGCTTTTCTTCAAGAACAGGCTGCCGGATGTAATCCTTTATTTTCATGGCAATGCAGGCGACCTCAGCGGTTGGCAACATGTTGCGGAAGATTTTACAACGCACGGATTTAACTTCCTCATTATCGATTACCGCGGATACGGAAAAAGTTCTGGTGAGATCTCCGAAGAGGGGTTTTACCTTGACGCCGAAGCCGCGTATCAATTCCTGAGAACACGGGGGTTTGATCCACGAAACATCCTGATCTATGGGCGTTCGATCGGCTCAGGCGTGGCTGTAGATCTGGCGTCGAAACAAGAATGCAAAGGACTCATACTGGAGTCGCCATTCAGTCGCATGGCCACGCTCGCCAACGAAAAATTCCCGTTCTTTTTCCCGTCGCTCTATCTACGTTACCGCTTTGATAATTTGGAGAAGCTGAAAAACGTGCGATGCCCCCTTATCCTGCTTCATGGATCTGATGATACGCTCATACCACCTTCGCATTCACAGTTATTATTTGATTCATATTCAGGTAAAAAGAAAATGATTATCGTCGATAAGGGAGCGCACAATGACCTGCATGCATTCAGGCAATACGATGATTTTCTGGGGGAGGAAATGTTGATTTTTTTTAAGGCTGAATAAATCCGGCCTTTTTCCTTATTTTCGGGTTCAATCCTATTTCTAACATCATGAAAAAAATGAAATCCTTGAATATCATAGTTCGTTCGTTGATTCTCGCGGCAGTTCTCGCTGCCGCTGCTCCGGCTGTGGCCCAGAAAACCGGTGTTGGTGTTAAGCCACCCAAAGCTGCGGAAATATTTTTTGATGGCAGCAGGAAAATGCTCGATGATAAATGGACGTACTGGCAAGGGCCGAGGTTTGCGGGCTCATTTCCGATCAAATGGACGATTGTAAAAGATCCGGTGGGCAAGGGAATGGCGCTGAACGCGAATGATCCGACCGCCGCGGGCGGAAAGTATGGTACGGCGGATATTGTAACAAAGAAAGAATTCCGGGACTTTCGTGCGCACGTGGAGTTTCTTATACCGAACGCCGGAGGGAACAGCGGGGTCTATCTGCAGAATCGCTACGAGATCCAGATCCTGGATGGCGACTCAACGAAACACGGTCTCGGAGCGCTGATCAATGAAACCGAATCTCCTTACCACGCCTACAATGGCCTGGGAAAATGGAATGCATATGATGTATTATTTCGCGCAGCGCGCTTCAAGGACGGAAAGCTTGTAGAAAAAGCAAGGGCGACTGTTTACTTCAATGGAAAGAAGGTTCATACAGATCAGGTGATCAATCAGGTGTGGGGCGGTCCTAACTCTGGTATTGATGGCGGAAACGACGGAGGCAAGGGGATTACTGATGCTCCCGGTGGATTAAAACTGCAGGCCGAGGGTCACGATGTCCTCTATCGCAATATCTGGATCCAGGAAGTCAATCTCGACAAGAAGAACACTGATTTTTGATCTTCGGACAGTAATTGGCTGTTCTTATTTGAATATTCTCGCGTTATTTTTCTTGCAGGTCGCGAATCACCGTCTCGAAGGCTGCGCGCGTTTCCGGTGACGCTTTGCGCAAGGCTTTGGTAACGTCTGCACCTTTAAGACTTTTCCCATTCTGATGCAGTAGCGCGGCTGCCTGAACAGAAACGGACTCATCGAAGGTCGCCAGGCTGCGAATGAGCGCGTTGATGTCGCTGCCCGATTCCCGGACCAGTGTTTCGGCGTAGCTGCGCGCGCTGTTGCGTTTGCGGTTGCGATCACCATCAAGCCACACAGCACCTGTCAGTCCGAACACGCCGGGCGTCCACTCGGGTGATGCAGGTTGATACGGCTTGGCTATTGGCCAAAATGGTACGGGCTTCGCCGGCCCTTGCGCCACTGCCACAAGGAAGATGTCGTGAGGCGGAACGGTCAGATGCCAGTCGCCGGTCCATTTTTCGCCCCCAGCCCTTCCGTTAGTGATAACTTCCTCTCTGATCTTTTTACCGTTGGCATAAAGGGTGACCTTCTCAGCCGTGGTCCATGAGGGCCCGGAAACCTTCACGGTGATTTTCACTTCATCCGATCCCGGAACGAGTTCCCCGGGGCCGTACGATTCGTTGATTTCAATTTCTGCGATCAGGCCGAAACTCACCAAGACGCTGCCATCCAGAAAATTCTGCACAGCTTCCTGAACATCGATGTTTGCAGGATCATCATCGCTGCACCGGATGTAAGTACGGGCCTGACCTACGATGAAACGACTTACATCGTGGGAGTCACTCGAGCCTACAGGTGTGATAACATGGCCGTGGTTCAACATTCCAAACCAATCGCGCATGAGCTCGTGCTGATCCGTTTGTTGCGAGCCGGAGTTGATGACTTCCATGGCGTTGGGAAAAAAGTTCCAGCCATCGAGCCGCAGGCCTGCGGTGGCCAGGTGTCTGGACGGAGCGTGTGGCCTGAAGTTGGTGTGAATATCCCGCGCATGATTCAGGATAATGACTCGTGGCTTTTCGGACTTCATCCGTTGTTCGAGCGTTTCCCAATCATTCGCCTTTGGATTTATGACCTGCTCGACCTCAAACCCTTTGCTGTCGAAAATCAGGTGGTGCGCTACTTTACACCAGT
>CBFGXV010000432.1:0-3636 GCA_965652755.1 uncultured Chryseosolibacter sp.
GTAACAAGTCTGTGACGGGCAACAACCAGCCCTTGTTTGTTGTGGATGGCGTGCCTGTTGACAACAGCACGGGAAACACGGCACAGCAAAGAGCAGGACGTTATGGTTATGACTACGGGAACGCGGCTGCGGACATCAACCCGGAGGACATTGAAAGCCTCAACATCCTGAAGGGTGCTGCCGCATCTGCATTGTACGGCTCAAGGGCTGCTAACGGTGTTGTGATGATCACTACCAAAAAAGGATCAAGCAGAAAGGGACTGGGAATTTCCCTTTCCAGTGGCGTAACTGTGGGTACAATTGACAAGGATACGTTTATAAAATACCAGGATAAGTACGGCGCAGGTTATGCCCGTGAATGGTTCCATTATTATGATGATGAGGGCGATGGCTTCTTTAAGGATGATGTAAACGGCGATGGAACAATTGACTTTGTTGTTCCGACTCTGGAAGACGGTTCTTACGGCGCACCCTTCGATCCGAATCTGAATGTTTACCACTGGGATTCTTTCGTTCCGGAATCTCCGAATTACATGAAAGCCTATCCCTGGATGGCCGCAAAAAATACACCGGTAGACTTCTTCGAAACTTCTGTTGACTGGAATAATTCCATTGCGCTTTCCGGCGGAAATGAAAACAATACTTTCAGGATCAGCTACACTAACTTTGACTCAAAAGGGAACCTGCCGCTTCAGGATTTGAAGCGCCACACCGTTAGCTTTAACGGATCGAGCAAGTTCTCAGATAAATTAACAGGAACGCTGGCCTTTAACGTAGTGAAGAACAACACGCTTGGACGTGCCTCAACAGGTTACGGCGATAACCAGATGGCGAACTTCCGCCAGTGGTGGCAGACAAACGTTGATATCAAAGTCCAGGAAGATATATATCATAAAACGGGCCGCAATATCACATGGAACCCTGGCGATTATTACGAGCCGACCGATCCTATCTTCTGGGACAACCCGTACTGGACCCGTTTCAAGAACTTCCAGACAGATGAGCGCAGCCGTGTTTTTGGTAATTTTTCCCTGAACTACAAAGCTAATGAGTGGTTGAATGTGATGGCAAGGGCTACCATGGATACCTACACTGAGCTCAGAGAAGAAAGAAGGGCCGTTGGAAGCGTTCCGACAGAATTCGGTATTAACCTCGCCGATGAATCATCCGGATATCAAAGGACGAACCGCGACGTTAGCGAGTATAACTACGACCTTATTTTCACCGCCAACAAACAGCTCGCCACAGATCTTTCACTGTCCGCAACGCTGGGTGGTAACATCAGGAAGGAGCATTTCTCAAGTGTCTATGCGTCAACGCAGGGTGGGCTTGTTGTTCCGAACCTGTACTCGCTGAGCAACTCGGTGAGCACCGTGCCGAATCCGATCGAGAATGAAACGAATAAGGAAGTGTACGGTGTGTTTGCTAACGCAAACTTCGGATTCCGCAACATGTTATACCTCGAGTTACAGGCAAGAAACGACATTTCATCAGCACTGCCAGTCGTCGATAACTCGTATTTTTACCATTCGGAGTCTTTGAGCCTTGTATTCAGCGAACTACTTGATGCGCAGGCTTTGGATTTCGGGAAAGTATTCGTGAATTACGCTGTGGTAGGAAATGATACAGGTCCTCAAAGGACGACAAACGTATTTACGAAGAATGATAACTTTGGAAATGCTGTATTGTTTTCCTATCCTTCAACGGTGAACAATCCGAATCTGCTTCCCGAAGAACTGACCAGTCTGGAAGCTGGTGTGGAGCTTGCAGCCATTGATAACCGTCTTCAATTTAATCTGGGTCTGTATAAGACGATATCTTCTAACCAGATCGTAGCTGTGGAATTGTCAAAAGCCACCGGAACGAGTTTCAAATGGTTAAACGGTGGTGAGATCGAGAACAAAGGGGTCGAACTTTCGCTTGGTTTTGATGTCATAAAGCAGGGCGATTTCAGATGGAACCTCACTGCAAACTGGGCAAAGAACATTAGCCGTGTAAACTCTCTCCCGGAAGGAATTGACAATTATCAAATAAACAGTTTCCAGGGAGGTGTATCTCTCAACGCAACTGTTGGCCAACCTTATGGAGTGCTCCGCGGTACCGGATATCAATATCTAAATGGTCAAAGAGTAATTCATCCGTTGGGCACCTCTAAAACGACAGGACTTCCGATTGTAACCTCGAGCTCAGGAACTCCTGTTGCTGTTGCGGATCAGGTCATTGGCGATCCTAATCCGGATTGGACGGGTGGATTGATCAACACTGTTAATTACAAGAGTCTTGCACTGAGTTTTTTAATTGACGTTTCCAAAGGGGGTGAAATTTATTCGCTCGATATGCACTATGGACAGGGAACAGGTCTGCCCGAAGAAACCGCAGGTTTTAACGAGCTTGGTAACCCCATAAGGGATGAAGTTGTGCTCGTCGACCCGACTGATCCGACCCAAGGCTATACTGAGAATAGTGGTGGAATCCTCTTTGACGGAGTCCTGCCTGATGGCAGCCCAAATACCATCCGTGCAAGAGCAGATTACTATGCTGGTGCGTATTACTGGGGGAATGCTGTAAGACAACCAGCGTCCATGACGATCTACGATGGCTCTTATGTCAAGTTGCGCGAGGTGGCACTGACCTACCGTCTGCCAAACGGCATCCTTGGAAATACCTTTCAGAATATCGGACTTTCCCTGGTAGGCACGAACCTCTGGATCATTCACAAGAATATGCCGTACGCCGATCCTGAGTCAGGACTTGGTGCCGGAAATGGACAAGGATATCTCTCAGGAGCGTATCCGACGATCAAGAGCATAGGATTCAAGCTTGACCTTGGTTTCTAATAACCCTTATTAACTGAAACGATCATGAGAAAAATAATATTAACATTAATCATTACCTGCGTTTTCTTCGCCTGTAATGACCGGCTTGAAGAACTGAACAAGCCGACAAAAGCAGCGGTCGATGTCCCGGCCGAGACGTTGTTTACCAATGGCCTGAATGAATTGTTCTATATGATGAACAATTCAAACACGAACATCAACGTGTTCCGTCTTTATGCCCAATATTGGGCACAGACTACCTATCCTGACGAAAGCCAGTATAACATGGTGACCAGGCGTAATCCTGATAATTTCTGGAGGGGCGCATATCGCGATGCCCTGAAGGATCTTGAGGAATCAAGAAAGATCACGGAAAGAACCTGGGAATCCCTTGGCATCACGGAAGCTGAAAGAGATAACCGCATAGCCATTATCGAGGCTTGCAAGGTTTATGTATTCTCTGCGCTGGTCGATGCGTTTGGCGCAGTTCCTTACACGGAAGCCCTTGATGAGGAGATCCTGCAACCCGGATATGAGTCTGGCCAGGCTGTTTACGATGCGATAATCGCCGACCTTGACGCAGCGATTGCAATGTTTGACCCCGCGTCTGAGTCGTGGCCCGAAGGTCAGGATCCCGTTTACGAAGGTGACACTGAGAAGTGGTTGAAATTTGCCAATTCGTTGAAGCTGAAGCTCGCTATCACCATCTCTGATGTAAATGCAGGCAAAGCTGGCTCAATGGTAGCCGAGGCAATTGCAGGCGGTATATTCGACAGCAATGATGACAAACATCTTTCCCCTGATCTCAAGGGATAACTTT
>CBFGXV010000433.1:0-3621 GCA_965652755.1 uncultured Chryseosolibacter sp.
TCTGAATACGACGGGATATCAGCTTAAGAAGCACTCAAACGCGTGGGGTGAAAACTTGAGGCAAAATTACTATCAATCCCAGATTGGTTCGATCATTTTCCGCTATGCTGAAGCACTGCTCAACTATGCTGAAGCACGCGCGGAGTTGGGTGAGATCACACAGGAAGATCTCGACATCACCATCAACAAATTAAGGGACCGGGTAGGAGTTGCACATCTTCAACTGGGCAGTGTGCCGGTCGATCCCAACCGTGCTTATCCGGCACTGTCTCCCTTGATCAACGAGATCAGGCGAGAGCGGAGGGTAGAACTTGCCTTTGAAGGATTGAGGTTACACGATTTCCTTCGCTGGCGCTCACACGAGTTGATCGTGGGTGAACGTCCACTTGGCGCAAAATTCATCCAGGCAGACTATCCCACTATGCAGGTAGGTACGCACGTATATGTTGATAATAATGGGTACATCGATATATATCAAAAATCGTTGCCAGGGGGATTTCAGTTTAATCCTGAACGCGATTACCTGAATGCCATTCCCATACTTGAATTGACGCTGAACGAGAACAACAAGCAAAATCCCGGATGGTAATAGTTTGTATGGCAGTCGTATAAATGTCTTTGTTCAACTTTGAAATTTTTCATAACATCAGCAACTGTCGGAAAGCACTGATCTTTCCGGCAGTTGTTGTTACGCCCGGGTGAAGGGCTTTAATAATTTTCAACCATGAGAAAAAAATATTTTGCTCTGTCCGCAGTGTTATTTTTGATAGTGGTCGCAATTTATACGATCACCAAGGGAGGTGATGAATATGATGATACGTTTGGATCTGCAGATGAGTGGCGCGAGTATCTGGGTGGTCCTGAGAGGAACCACTATTCGCGTCTGGATCAAATAAACACCGGGAATGTTCACAAGCTCGTGAAGGCCTGGGAGTATCGGACGGGCGACTCCGGGGAAACCCAGGTAAACTCGATCATCATCAACAAGACCTTGTATGGAACCACAGCTGCCTCAGAAGTATTTGCACTCAATGCTGCGACGGGCAAGGAGATCTGGCGATTTGCTCCCGAGGAGAAGAAGAGCTATTTGAAAACGCGGGGTGTCACCTACTGGACTGATGGCAAGGAAGAGCGCGTGTTTTCTACTCATGCAGAATGGCTATGGTGCCTGGACGCGAAGACTGGAAAGCCGATATCCAGTTTCGGAGAGAACGGTCGCGTAACGCTCAGGGCCGGACTCGACGAGATCTCCGCAACCCGGTATGTCATGTCGCGGACACCTGGAACTATTTTTGAAGATCTGTTGATCATGCCCCTGGTAACGATGGAGAGCGCGGGCGCAGCGCCGGCTTACATCCAGGCATTCAACGTAAGAACGGGCAAAGTAGCGTGGGTATTCTATACCATTCCGCGCAAAGGTGAATTGGGCTATGATACCTGGCCCGAAGATGTCATTAAGGCTGGTATCGTGGGAGGCGCGAACAACTGGGCGGGTATGGCCATTGACCGCGCGCGCGGAATTGTTTACGCTCCAACCGGAAGCGCAGCGCCCGATTTCTTCGGTGGTAGCAGGAAAGGGCAAAACCTTTTTGCGAATACGCTACTCGCGTTGGATGCGCGAACAGGCAAACGAATCTGGCACTACCAGATCGTTCATCATGATACATGGGATCGCGATCTCCCGTCACCTCCGAATCTCATTACACTCAAGAGAAACGGAAAGCGCGTTGACGCTGTGGCTCAAGTGACAAAGTCGGGTCATGTGTTTGTTTTTGACAGAGTGACCGGCGAACCCTTTCACCCAATTGAAGAGCGTCCGGTGCCGGGGTCAGATGTTGCAGAGGAGGAGATGTGGGCCACACAACCCTTCCCTGTAATCCCGAAACCCTTTGCCCGGCAGCAAATCACCGAGAAAGATCTTAACAAAGATTCAAAAGACTATGATTCATTGTTGAAGGTATTCAGAGGTCTCCGGACAGGAACCTACATGCCTCTTGATGAAAAGCCGACGATGGTTTTCCCGGGGCTTGACGGCGGAGCGGAATACGGTGGCCCGGCCGTTGACCCTGACGGTATCATGTATGTAAACTCAAACGAGATACCCTGGGTGTTGCAGATCACAAAGGGAACAACTACCACAGCACCTGTTGGCGCCGGTGAGAAGCTCTACCTGACGTATTGCAGCTCCTGCCACAAAGCAGACAGGAGTGGCAACCCCGACAGCGGTTATCCTGCTCTTCACAAGGTCGGCGAACGAATGAACGACGAAGCACTGGTCAACATCGTTAAGAAAGGACGCGGAATGATGACGGGTTTTCCCCATATCACTTCCAAAGACATGGCGAATCTGCTCAACTACCTTCACGACAGAGAGACCGAAAAGACCACTTCCTTTGAGAAGCAGCCGCTCGAACCATGGAAGCTTCTCGGATACAAGAAATTTTTCGACAGCGAAGGAATCCCGGGCATCACCCCGCCGTGGGGAGTATTCACGGCCATCGACCTGAATACCGGGGAATTCAAGTGGCAGATTCCGCTGGGAAATATTGACGCGTTTTCGTCGGAAGGCTCGGCGCCCACAGGTATAGAAAACTATGGCGGCCCCGTTGTGACCGCAGGCGGTGTGTTACTTATAGCCGCGACAAAAGACAAGAAGATGCGGGCCTTCAACAAGGAGAACGGTGAATTGCTTTGGGAAACAGAACTTCCCTTTGCCGCCTTTTCCACACCGAGCACTTACGAAGTGAACGGCAAGCAATACGTAGTAGTCGCCTGCGGAGGCACCAAAGGCACGCAAAAAGGAGACACCTATGTCGCCTTCACGTTACCTTAATCCTCCTTCGCTACCGCGCACATGCACATTAACACCCTAACACATTAACACAACCTCAACACCCCAACACCCCAACACATCAAATATGCACAAACTAATTTTTCTCCTCTTCATCGCCCTTGCTTTCGACGCTGCTGCCCAGAAAAACAGTCAGCCTTTGACATTTCAGGGAAAGTCAGGACCAGGAAAGGACAAACAGATAGTATTTATCAGCGGGGATGAAGCATATCGTTCGGAAGAAGCCCTTCCATTACTGGCGAAAATACTTTCCGAGCATCATGGCTTTACCTGTATGGTATTGTTCCCGATCGAAAAGGAATCCGGAACCATCAATCCCAATGTGCTTGATAACATTCCTGGACTCGAAGTACTTCAACGGGCGGATCTGATGGTGATCTTCACACGCTTTCGCGAATTGCCGGATGACCAGATGAAATACATAGATGAGTACACGAAACTCGGCAAGCCTGTCGTGGGCCTGCGGACTGCGACACACGCATTCCGCTATGTGAAGAATCCCTCAAGTCCTTATGCGAAGTACAGTTTTGACAGCAAAGCCAAAGGTTGGGAACAAGGTTACGGCAAGCAGGTGCTGGGGGAGAATTGGGTGTCACATCACGGGACAACCGGTGAGGGTACACGCGCGCTTGTGAACGCAATGGTTGGAAAGCATGCGATCCTTCGCGGTGTCAAAGATATCTGGGCGACGACGGATGTTTACGGTATCCGCGATATCCAGGGCGATGAAACGGTATTGCTTTATGGGGTTTGCACGAAAGGGACGGATC
>CBFGXV010000434.1:0-3617 GCA_965652755.1 uncultured Chryseosolibacter sp.
AGCTCGCCGTTATTGCCTTTGAAGCTGATGAACCCGGCCTGCAAGCCAAACGATAGGTACTTTTGATCGAGGTCGAGGCGATAGGCATACGTCGCATGCGCCTCGGTGTTGCTATTGATCCCGACATTGTCCTTGAGAACGATGATGCCAACACCCATGCGATTATCCAGCAGGGATGTGTGTGCGTTGATGTTGTAGGTAGTAGGGCTTCCCTCAAACCCCGCCCATTGCTTCCGGTAAGTGACGCCGGCATTCAGGTTGTTGTTCAGTCCGGCATAAGCGGGATTGATCAACATGGGATTGTTGAGGTATTGTGCGTATAACGGGTCAACTTGCGCCCTGGCTGTAGAACAGACGAAGAGGACAGATACATAAAGCAGTAAAATTTTTCTCATGGCCCATTGGTTATCTGACCCTGGTCATTTTCTTATTTATTGTTTTAATTCCGGTCGGAAATACCTCAATGGTGATAATATTTCTGCGATCGCAGACTTCAACCGTCATTGACTCAGTGCCGTGGGACCGTATGCGATATTGACAAACCCATTGAATCGATGGGTTGAGGGCCCGCCACTAGCTATCCGTTTACCCTTTACATGAAGACTGATAATGCTGGGGTATTTGCCTCGTCCGCTCAGAAAACGACAACATGAAATTATGTGTTTACTGCCGGTTTCCAAAATTTTTCGTACAAAATGGAATGATCGGGCATTGGGTTCTGCCTATGCGGAGTCCCAACCAGGCAGGCGTGACCTAGCAACCTGGAAAATGAAGGAAAATGCGGCTTATGTTCGATGTGTGTGACAACTGGAATGGAAAGGATGAATGACCGTGGATGACGGTTCATTTCACATTACTGAGCAACGTGTGCCGGCGATCGAGGCGTTAATTCTGTTTAATTTGGTCAAATGTTCACCGGTGGTGATCCCAGCAATATTTTAAATTCAAAAGAGTGTAGCCACACCGTTGTTCACAATCACAGTTTTTGCGTTTATCGGCTTGCGGCGAGGCTTTCATTGCAAAAGGGGGCCATTGCTATTTTCGCTGAGTGGCCTAAGCGATCTCCTGGAACGAAAAAGTAGAGCTTCGAATACCTGCGTTATATTCGTAGTGCCAGCGAACAGTTCAGTTTATGAAGGAGCTCCGGAAGGTTGGGCGAGTGCGTACAGGTGAAGGTTGCAACCTTTGGATTCATGTATTAAAGAAATCAAATCGACAGCAATCTGCAAAAAACCGTGGCCCTGGCAGATGAAACAAACGTTTGAGGAAATAAAAATCCACCCAATGTCCCCAAAAGGGACCTAATTCTTTTGAATAATGGTTACTTTGACGTGTGTTTTGGTGGCTGGCTGAAGATGACATGCGAACAGAAGATCATTAAAGTCAGCAACAGGGCGAGGAGGAAACGATATCGCAGGTTCAAGACAGTTCAGGTTTAGGAACATGAATTTCGGGCTTGAAGCGGCAATTTCCCAGAGTTCACGCCGGTTTTTTCACCATACAATAAATAACAATCCGATATGACCATCGAAGGAATTCGGGAGCAGATCCAGGCCTACAAAGCTGCCGGCAAGTCGCTTTTTACGACATCGTCATTTCAGTCGCACAGCCTTGTGCTACTGCACATCCTGAGCAGGATCGACAACAAGATCCCGGTGTATTTTATCAATACAGGTTATCATTTTCCCGAGACAGTGCGATTCCGGGACCAGATCACGGAGCTCTTTGGCCTTCATACCGTCGATCTCAGGTCTGATGTCCCCAAATACATGCAGCGTGACAGCGAAGGAAAACTCCTGTTCACCTCTGATCCCGATCATTGCTGTTATCTTAACAAAACGCAGCCGATGGATGCGATCCTGATGGCTCACGATGTGTGGGTCAACGGTGTTCGTGCCGACCAGAGCGCGGTGCGTGCAGCCATGAAGATAGAACAGCCAGCAAAGCACGGGTGCCTGCGGTTTCACCCCATGCTCGACTGGAATGCAAAGATGATCTGGCAATACCAGAAAGAGTTTAATCTGCCCAAACACCCCTTGGAGGAAAAAGGCTACATCAGTATCGGGTGTGAGCCTTGTACGCGCAGAGTTGATCCTGAGATGCAGGAGCGAGAGGCGAGGTGGTTCGGCATGAACAAGGTGGAATGCGGACTCCATACGGATCTTATCAACAAGTGAGTGGTGAGAGTGGTGAATGGTGAGTGGGTGTTAAGGCTGGTGTTTGGGCTAAGAATTTCTCCTTTTTTGAAAGTCTTTTGTTTGTTAAGTGAGCTACGGACATTTGTTTTTAGATCAGGAATTATGAATTTTGTTCGGCGGTCAAAGCCGGATGTGTCTGGCAGATAGTGATAAAAGAAGCGATTACTGTTAAACTGAATATGCGGAACTCACCACTCACAACTCACCACTCACATTATACGATTCCGATGCAATCTCACAACTGCGCGTTTATTAGATTCCAAAGTCTCCACTCATCACTCACGATTCACCTTCAATGAAAGTTCTCGTTACCGGAGGTGCCGGTTATATTGGTACCGAGCTCGTCGCCCTGTTAGTAAACAACCCGCTTGTAAAAGACGTCCTGATATATGACAATCTGAGTCGCCCGAACTTTAATCTGTTCCTGGGATTACGACTGCACAATGCGCACAAGATCTCCTTTGTCAAAGGGGAGCTGCTGGATTCAAGGGCGCTGAAAAAGATCCTCCAGGGGGTCGATGTCGTATATCACCTTGCAGCAAAGGTGACCACTCCATTTGCAAATGCCGACGCTCATGCATATGAGCAGGTGAACCACTGGGGTACGGCGGAGCTAGTCTATGCTGTCGAAGCCAGCGATGTAAAACGATTCATCTACACGAGCAGCACGGGTGTGTATGGCTCCTCTAAAATTCCGGCCCACGAAGACAAGCCGCCGGATCCGCAGACCTTTTACGCTGTATCCAAACTGAGGGGAGAGGAGCATGTGCGTCGCCTGATCGGCAAGATTGATACATACATCATGCGCTGCGGCAACGTATATGGCTACAGCAAAAGCATGCGTTTCGATGCGGTCATCAACAAGTTCATATTTGAAGCGAACTTTAACAGGCTGATCACCATTCAGGGCGATGGGAAGCAATCGAGAACGTTCATACATATCGAGATGGTGGCGAAGGCCCTGAACAACCTGCTCACCGCCGATCTCCCGAGTGACCTCTACAATATTGTGGATAAGAATCTCAAGGTGATCGATATTCTCGATGTGCTGAAAGAGCTGATGCCCGATCTTGAATTCATTTTTATTAATCAGCATTTGCGCTTGCACGAGCTGAATGTCAAGGTAAATCCATTGATCACGGACACGCTTCAGATCAGGAACTCGCGCACGCTGAAAGAGGATCTCACTGACTTTCTCAGGAAATTTAGTTTCTAATCAACAACCTGCTGAATGGAAGGACTGGCCACCGTCATCATTTTGTTGGCAGTGGTGACCGCGCTTGCGGAAATCACAGAGCGGATCAACCTTCCTTATCCGATCCTGCTTGTTCTTTCCGGTATTGCAATTGGCCTGATACCTGGTTTGCCTCGGGCCATCCGAGGTTTGGTATAAAAGTATGCGCAATCCAGGCAACAGCA
>CBFGXV010000435.1:0-3603 GCA_965652755.1 uncultured Chryseosolibacter sp.
CGCGGGATAAATATCCATCAGCAAAACCTCGTCGGCGAGGCTGAGACTTTTGGAAAACCCGTCCGCAAAATCCCGGGTCCTCGAGTACAGATGCGGTTGGAAGATCACCGTCAGTTTTTTCCTCGGGTACATGGATTTCATCGACCGGAGGAACGCGTCGATCTCTGCCGGGTGATGCGCATAGTCATCAACAAACACCAGGCGGTTGTGACGGATCACAAATTCAAATCTGCGTTTCACACCCGCGAATGATTCCAGTCCTTTCTTGATCGTGGGCAGATCCACGCCGCAATGCCACGCTGCAAGGGATGCAGCGACGGCGTTTTCAATGTTATGAAAACCGGGGACACCTAGCCTGATATGTTCGACCTTACCAAATCCCTGGAGGTCAAATTCAAAAAATCCGCTCTTCGCGGTAATGCTGCCGGCAAAAAATTGCCCCCGGCTCATGCTGTAAAGATCTTTTTTAACGTGGCGGATATCCGCCGCAAGTTTTTCGGCGATTGATTCATGGATGATCAGATGTCCACCCTCATTGATTTGTCGGATAAAGTCTTTAAACGAAGTGATAAGGCTTTCGTGGTCGCCGTATATATCAAGGTGGTCCGCATCCGCGGATGTGACAATAGCGATCTGCGGGAACAAGCGCAAAAATGAGCGATCAAATTCATCCGCTTCCGCCACGGCTATCGTATCGGCAGAGACTTCACCGTTCATTACCAGGTTCGAATCGTAATTCGTTGTGATGCCTCCCAGGAAGGCCACCATGTTTTTGTTCGCCGTCTTCAGCAAGTGCGCAACCATCGACGAGGTTGTGGTCTTGCCATGCGTGCCAGCGACCGCAACCGTCACATAGTCTTTCGAGATGAGGCCCAGTACCTCCGAGCGCTTCATGATCGTATACCCCTTCTCTTTCAGGAAAAGGTGCTCACGGTGATCTTTGGGTATTGCCGGCGTAAACACAACCAGTGTGTTGTCTTTATTATTCTTTACCTCCTTCGGTATCGACTCGACATTATCATCAAAATGCACCTTCATACCCTCCTCCTGCAGCGCTGCAGTCAACGACGTCGCCGTCCGGTCGTAACCGGAAACATTCAAACCCTTCTTCAGGAACCAGCGGGCAAGCGCACTCATCCCGATCCCACCGATCCCCAGAAAATATATGTTATCGTATTGACCTAATCTCACTGTTTTATATTTCTTTATCTGATATTATCAATCCTTTAATGTGTTGAAGTGTTGGAGGGTTGAGGTGTCGTACTCCAATCAACGCTGCACTTCGCATTCAACGGTATTAGACGGCATTAAACTGTATTAACTGCATTCAACCACCCCGAATCAACCCCTCAATCTCATTCACAATATCCTCCGTAGCCGACGGTCTCGCGAGCGTCGCAATATTCTCACTGAGTTTCTTTGCGCGGTGTTCATCGAAGAGCAGCTTCAGCGATTCATCGACAAGTTTGGTTCTCGCCTCCTTATCGCTGACCATGAGCGCCGCCTCTTTCTCTACAAGAGCCATTGCATTTTTCGTCTGGTGGTCTTCAGCCACATTCGGCGATGGTACAAGGATGCAGGGTTTGTTTGCGATACACAGTTCAGATACCGCGAGGGCGCCGGAGCGCGAGATCACAACATCGGCAGCCGCATATGCAAGATCCATTTCCTTTAAAAAGTCGAACACGCGGATCTTGCGCTTGTCGTATTTGGCCAGTTCAGGAAAAATAACATTGTAGTAAGCTTTTCCCGTTTGCCAGATGATCTGTACGCCCGCGTCGATAAGTTTGTCGATGCCGCCAAGCACACTCTCGTTGATAGTCCTTGCGCCCAGGCTGCCGCCGATGATCAACAGGGTCTTGTGTGAATCTTCGAAGCCGAAATGAGCTTTGGCTTTCTCCGCTTTGTCTTTCACACTGAGAATATCCTTGCGCACCGGATTTCCCGTGATGACGATCTTCGATGCAGGAAAATATTTTTCCATGCCGTCATAAGCGACACATACCTTGCTGACCTTATCGGCTACCTGCTTGTTGGCAAGACCCGCAAATGAATTCTGTTCCTGGATCACCGTCGGGACTTTCGAGCGCGTTGCCGCGATCATCATTGGACCGCTGGCAAATCCGCCCGTTCCTACGACTGCGTGCGGCTTGAACCGCTTCACGATCACCATGGCGCGCAGATAGCTCACAAAAAGTTTCACCGGAAAGAGCAGGTTTGAAAGCGTGAGCTTGCGCTGCAGGCCGCTGATCCATAATCCGATGATCTCATAACCGGCTTCCGGCACGCGCGACATTTCCATCTTGCCGCGGGCCCCAACGAAGAGGATATGCGCATCCGGATGCCTTTCCTTAAAAGCATTCGCAATAGCAATGGCCGGAAAGATATGTCCGCCGGTGCCGCCTCCGCTGATGATAAGTCGATATGGTTTTGAATTCGTCAAGCTGCCACTTTCGCGTTAGTGTTCCTTTTTTCTTTCACTTCGTCTTTTTCGCTCTGATCCCAGGATGCATCCTGCTCGCCTCTGCTCACGCTTAATATAATTCCAAGCGCAAGACCCGTGAATACCATGGAAGTTCCACCCATGGAAACCAAAGGCAGCGGTTGCCCTGTAATAGGACCCAACCCGACAACAACACCCATGTTCACCATCGCCTGGCAAACCAGATCGAAGCTCAACCCCGCGGATAAGAGTCCTCCGAAGGCGCGTTCGCTGTTGTACGCGGCTTTCATCCCGCGGTGCAGCAATACGAGGTAAAGCACGACGACGATGATGCCGCCGATCATCCCGTATTCTTCAATGACGATCGCGTAAATGAAATCCGAATATGGATGTGGAAGGATGTTGCGCTGATCGCTGTTTCCAGGCCCTTTTCCCGTCACCCCGCCAGTAGCCACCGCGATGCGCGCATGCCGCGCCTGGAAGGGCAGCTCTTTCTTGCCTTGCACTACTTCCGTAAAATCATTGATACGTGATTTCACCGTTCCGCCCCGAACACCAAATTTGAAAGCAAGCGCTCCAAACAACACACCGACAAACATGAGCATCGCCAGGTACCTTGTCGGAACCCGTCCGATAAACATGATCAGCATACAGGTGAGCAGCAGGAGTACCGCCGTCGACATATTCGTCAGGGCGATCAATCCGCAGATGATACCGCACCAGAACAGGATCGGGATCAGCGAGTCGCGAATGTCATCGATGTTTTGTTGTCTCTTGGCAAGCATGCTCGCCAGGTTGACTATCAGTGCAAGGCCTGCAAAATCCGAAGGCTGAAAAGATCCCACGATAGGGATCGCGATCCATCGCGCCGCGTCATTGATGGTAGTACCGTGTGTGAATGTATAGATCAAGAGCGGAATGCTCACCCATAAGGCAATCTTCGACAACCGTGAGTAATAGCGATAGTCGATCTTGTGAGCAAACCACATCGCCCCAAGACCGATCAGCACTGTAAGGGTGTGTTTCAACAGGTAGCTTTCCGGACTGGCCATACGCTTGTACGCGAGCGTGCCGATCGAGCTGTATACCACCAGGATGCTGATGAGTGACAAAGCAAACACCACCGCCCAGATAACCCGGTCGCCCTGAAGATTTTTGTC
>CBFGXV010000436.1:0-3599 GCA_965652755.1 uncultured Chryseosolibacter sp.
CCCGTAATAACATTCCTAATGTAGCGTTATGCGAATATCCGATCCCTCCGGCCAATGTCATTACATCATTCACTGTATCAACACAACATGATGCAACTTCTGCCTTGGCCGCAAGCAAAGATAATATACCGGTAGGGTCTCCTGAGTCACCTTTATGTGCGGCGCTATAAATCAGCGCTCTTGTGCGTTCCACTCTGGCCCAAAGCTGACCCAATCGATGTTGAAGCAAAGACACCTGGGCAAGGTGGACCCCGTTATGTGCGTACACCCTTCTTAATAGAGTATTCTTCCCTTCCTCCAAAGCTCTTTCGGCAATTCCCAGGTAGGAACCCGACATTGCAGTAAGAAAATACGGAGCTACGACGTTGAACACATACCAAAGTTGATCTCCATGATTGCCAAGGATCTGTTTGCCCGGGATGGTAACGTTATTCAGTTTAAGAGACCTTGATGCATTACCTCGCATGCCTAATCCATCCCATGGTGCACCCCATTCCATTCCCGCGGTGTCACTATCAAGAACTACGCAGGAGAAAAGCTCAGGATCCGCATCGTCTGTTGCAGCCATCGTCGATAAAACATAAGAGTCAGCATGGCCACCATTTGTCACGAATGTTTTATTCCCGTTCACAAGAAACGAGTCGTCTGATATGGGAAGCAGTGACGTCTGTGGAATATAGAAATGCGCGCCGGTGCCAGGTTCGCTTAAGGCCAATGTCGTGATATGTTTACCACTGGCAATTGGCTCGAGATACTTTTGCTTTTGCCATGCAGTCGCCTTGGCAGATATGACGGCCGTGCCTACGCAATGCATTCCGAAACACAAGCCAACCGAAGAATACGATTTGGCCAGTGTTTCGCAAACACGCGCCAGTGCATATAATCCTTTGCCATAGCCCCCCGATTCTTCAGGGACTACCAGACCTGTAAGTTTTTCTGCTTTGAGCGCCTCCATGCTGGCATGCACCCACGTGCCATCTGCATCCGATTGGATTCCATCGTTCAATGCGAAATTCCTTGCAATTTCTTCAGCTACTTCTATGAGTTCATCGACGCCACTAGGTTTCTTTGTGGTAGAGTTCATACTTAGCCGCAGTAGGTTAACATTTTCTGTGCAGTAGAAATGAAATCTTTCATTGTGGCCGGTTTCACGAAATAGTCCACTGCTCCATTCGAAAATGATTTTTTCTTATTATCGTCGTTGTCGGACGTGGTTAAAATCACCTTTGGAACCTTTTGAAGTCTCGGATCAGTGTTTAATGCTGCCAGCGTTTGAAATCCATTCAGCACCGGCATATTCAGATCGAGGATTATAAGACACGGAAGGTTCGAATGCGCCTGGAGCCTTTCTAAAAGTTCCTGACCGTTATTTGCGATTTCGAATTTATGCTCAGACGTAATCTTCGAAAACGCCAGGGCTATCAATTCCTGATCGTCTTCGTCATCCTCTGCCAGTAAAATGAAATTATTTTTGCCCATTAGTTTTTGCGATGGTATTTTCCTTCAGCCGCAAGTGCTAAGATACAATTGAAGGGCCATAAATCACTTTCGGCAGAAACTTTTCGGCATGATTTTTTAATAAGAACATTCCTGACTTCACCGGTAAAAGATTCCTCAAAAGGGCTTTCGCCTTTCCGATGTGCTCTTGGAGCGTTGACGACATTGCATCACCTTTTCCACGCCTCTCTTTTCCGCGCCAGCTCTCTCGCATCGACGCGTACTCTTGAAAGTTCCTCCGGATGGTAGATCGATTCTGCTTCGCGGTACACCAGTTCTTTGTCGAGTGTCATCTTCTTCGTCTTTTGCTGTACGAACAATTCCATCTGGTCGTCATAGTGCGGTGAGCCGGGTCTGTTCGAGGCGCCGTAGCAGTTGATGGTTTCTATTTCAGGAAGGCCTTCCGGTTTGTACTGTGCGAATGCGATATAGCATTCGCCGATCGTGCCCTTCACCCGGCCATTGCCAGCAGGTGTCGAGTACATTTGCGCCAGTACGTCCGGCAATCCGGCTAACGGCAGCGACTTCTTTCCCCTCTCAAGACGCTGGTACTCCCCCAGCATGATATTGGTGGATCCGAAATGTTTGAGCAAATATTCCTTCGCATAGTGAAGGGCATCGATGCAATCCCGTTTTGTCATCACCGTGAAGGTCCGATCTTTCTGATACTTGTCGGCGATGTAATAGAACAGCACGGCAAACACAGCTGCGCCATTGCTTTCAATGTTGGCCTTGCGGTCCCAGTCTCTCAAGGTTTCGATGATGTCGGCAACTTCGGGATGATCATTGGCGCTGATCATAAAAAGGCTGTCGATGTTTACAGGGAAAGCAAGCCTGTCCGGTAATTGAAGATCGTACTTGATGCGCTTGAAGTCCTGATACGTGATCTTATCCTTTGCGGGCACTAACTCCATCATCCGGTGACTCCGGTTATTATCATGTGTTTCGTATCCCATGGTAGAGTCGTACCCCGGCATCGGGTTTCCATGAATTGTCGCTTTAAACGGTGAGTGGTTCGTGTTATAAACGAATCCGGTAGGAGGATTCAGCACCTGTGGCAATTGTTCTACGGGATGAAATTTCGTCCACATTGTTTCTGATGTATTTCCCGGCAGGGTTCCTTTCCAGTTAAAACGGGGTTTTCGAACCGGAAGTCTGGCGTTGCTGAGGTAGTAGATCGTGTCATAACGGTCGCCATATACGATATTATAGCTGGGATGGGCTTCCATTTTCAAGGCCTTCCGGAAGTCGGCGAACGTTTCCGATTTATTCATCCGGTACCATTGTTCCAGGCCGCGAATATCCATCAGCGCCGGGGTGCGGATCGAGAACGTTCCGCGGTCTGTAATCAGCGTAGGGCCATAAATGCTCCAATATGCTTTTTTCCTGGCCTGAACATTAACGCCCGGGACCTTCACTTTCAACTTCACAACACTTTCCTCAAGCGTATACCATTCGTTGTCAACTTTGTACTGCAGCGCGTTGTCCGGATTCATTTCAAGTTGGTAGACATCCAACCGGTCCGGATGGTTGACGGTATGCGTCCAACCAAGATTTTCATTAAAACCGGTAAAGATCACCGGGGCACCGGGAAACAGTGCTCCCACAATATTCCAACCCTGCGCGCTGGACAAATGCGCCTCGTACCACGAAACCTGTCCCTCGAGAGGGTGATGCGTGTTGATGGTGAGGTAGACTGCTCCGTCTTCCGTTTTTGCGGAATTGAATGCAATGGCGTTCGATCCCGAAGGCTCCCATTGCGCGAGCGGAGTGGTCTCGTTGTGAATGTTCTTTAATGCGTCGTCGACACCGGTTCCCAACGCCAGCTGCAAGACAGAGTAGGCAAGGATATCCTGCGGAATTGCAGGGAATGCTTTCTTTTCCAATACTTCCTTTGGATGACTTTCTGCATAGGCGTTATACCCGTCACAATATCCCTGGAGCACTTCTTTAAAATCAGGAGAAATATCCTGCGCATAACGCTTGTTTACCAGTTCCCGCAACCGCAACAGATGCACAACATAATCAACGATAGCCCCGTGTTTTCCGAGATGTTGTCCGAGCATTGCCCTGCTGGCCAGAAAGGATTTTTGAATTGTTTC
>CBFGXV010000437.1:0-3599 GCA_965652755.1 uncultured Chryseosolibacter sp.
TCATAGCCTCTCCGTATGGAGTTGGCTTCTCCCTGTTGATAAAGGCGGTCTTTCCTGGTATCTGGAAAACGTTTTTTATGAAGTGATCCCGACTATCATCCTCAAGCTGATGAAAGGGCTTCAGATCGATCCGGAAGATTGGAAGAATTTTGATCTCATCAAGATAGGGTTCTGGCCAGGGGGTGACCGCGATGGAAACCCTTATGTCACACACGAAACAAGTCTTCAGGTTGCACGGCATTTACAACAAACTCTGATGCGCGCCTATTACCGCGACGTGCGTTTCCTGAAAAGAAGACTCACTTTCCAGGGCGTCGACACGATCATAGCCTCCGTTGAGAAAAAGATATATCCCATGGCCTATGGGACGGGGGAAGGCGGATACCAGTCTCCTGAGGAGATCCTGGCTGATCTTCAGAATGCCCGCAAACTTATCATAGAAAAACACAACCGGTTATTCCTTGATCTTCTTGACGAGGTCATCCTGAAAGTCAGGATCTTCGGCTTTTACTTCGCCTCCATGGATATCCGCCAGGACAGCCGCAAACACGGCGAAGCATGGGACGCTATCCTGAAAAAACTGCGACCGAAAAACAAGAAGCTGAAGGACTATGCGAATTTTTCGGAAACGGAAAAGATAAATACCCTGCTTGGCCTGAAGTTCAAACCTGAAAAAATAAAGTTTGAGGATCCTTTTATTTCGGAACTCATCGAAAGTATTACTGTCATCGGTCAGATCCAGAAGATCAATGGCGTAGAGGGCTGCCACCGTTACGTGATCAGCAACTGCCAGTCTTCACTCAATGTGATCCAGGTCTTTCAGCTTGCAAAACTCCTGCTCTCTGACGGCGATAACCTTCCGGTGGATATTGTTCCACTGTTTGAAACGATCGAAGACCTTGCCCAGGCTCCCGAGGTCATGGATGCGCTTTACAATGTGCAGGCTTATCGCGATCACCTCAAACGACGGGGAAACAAGCAAACCATCATGCTCGGATTTTCCGACGGAACAAAAGACGGCGGCTACCTTCGTGCAAACTGGTCGATCTTCCGGGCAAAAGAAAATCTTACCCTGCTGTCGCGCGAGCATGGCCTGACCGCTGTCTTTTTCGATGGACGTGGCGGCCCTCCTGCCCGGGGCGGCGGTAACACCCACGACTTCTACGCTTCACTGGGAGACACTATTGAGGACAACGAGGTACAGGTCACTGTGCAGGGACAAACGATCAGTTCCAATTTTGGCAAACCTGTTTCTTGTCTTTTCAACCTGGAACAATTGCTTTCAGCGGGGATCGAGAACGACGTTTTCCGGACGAAAAAACCTCCGCTCAGTGATAAGGAAAAGAATCTGCTTGAGAATCTCGCCAAGGCAGGCCATCGCGCATACCTGGACCTCAAGCGCCACCCGAAATTTGTTCCATATCTTGAAAAAGTAACGCCCTTGTCCTTCTTCGGAGACATCAACATCGGCTCGAGACCGGTTAAACGCAACCAGGGCGACTCACTGAAGTTCGAAGATCTCCGCGCGATACCTTTCGTGGGATCATGGGCGCAAATGAAACAGAATATTCCGGGATTCTACGGCGTGGGCAGCGCGATCAAAGAACTCAAGAAGGATGGCAAGATGCCGGAGCTGAAGAAGTTGTACGACCAGTCTCTGTTCTTCCGCACTCTGCTCGCCAACAGCATGATGTCAATGACGAAAAGTTATTTTCCCGCGACAGCATACCTTGCGAAAGACAAGGAGTTTGGCGAGTTCTGGAAAAAAATGAACAGCGAGTTCAAGTTGTCGGTCGACATGGTCCTCGAAGTCTCAGGACTTAAGGAGCTGATGGATAACAATCCGATCAACCGCGATTCGGTGAAACTTCGTGAAAGGATCGTTCTCCCGCTGATAACGATCCAGCAGTTCGGCATTCAACAGCTTCGCAATATGGATAGCGCCGAAAAACCGTATATAGACCTTTACAAAAAGTTAGTGCTGCGCTGCATGTTTGGAATCATCAACGCCGCGCGGAATTCCGCGTAGGCCAGCCGTTCCTTTGTGCAGGGCCGTTGACCACTGGGATTGTTCAATCCGTGATGCAGCTGGCAACGGCCCTGATGAAAATGTAGTTTACTTATCTGACCGTGATCACCTTCTCTTGTTTCCTCACAAGGCGTCCGAACATACTCGTTTGAATGCCGTTCTCGGCGAGAAGCGCTTCGAAGTCCCTGCGGTGCGGCTCATCTACCGCTACGAGTAGTCCGCCACTGGTCTGGGGATCGGCGAGGATCGCTTTCTGTTCATCCGATACGTGCCCGATCTTTGATCCGTAGCTATCCCAATTCCGGGTCGTACCCCCGGGCGTACTTTTTTGCTGAATATAACTTTCCAGGAAATCAAAACGCGGCACCTTGTCAAACTCAATCTCCGCCGAAAGGTTGCTGCCTTCGCAGACCTCTGTAAGATGTCCGAGCAATCCAAAACCGGTTACATCGGTCATCGCAGAAACGTAGGGAAGTTTGCCGAACGTCGACCCGAGCACATTCAGCGCGAGCATGGTCTTAACCGCCATCCCGAGATGTGCTTCTTTTACGATGCCTTTCTTTTGCGCAGTAGTAACGATACCGATGCCGAGTGGCTTCGTCAGGTAAAGCAACGAGCCTTCCCTGGCTGCATCGTTGCGTTTGAGATGCTCCTTCCTCACTTTTCCTGTCACCGCCAGTCCGAACACAGGCTCCGGGCAGTCGATGCTGTGGCCTCCAGCGAGGGGGATGCCTGCCTGACCGCACACATGACGACTTCCCTCCAAAACACTTTTAGCGACCTCAGGGGCGATTTTGTTGATCGGCCACCCAAGTATCGCGATGGCCATAAGGGGCTCGCCTCCCATCGCGTACACATCGCTGATGGCATTCACCGAAGCGATGGATCCGAATGTAAATGGATCATCGACGATTGGCATAAAAAAATCCGTCGTGCTTACGATACAATTTCCGTCGCCGGGATCGAATACCGCCGCATCGTCCTTCGACTCGTTTCCGACTAGCAATGACGGATATGAGGGCCCCTTGAATTCAGAATGGAGGATTTTATCAAGAACGCCGGGAGATATTTTGCAGCCGCAGCCGGCACCGTGGCTGAATTGTGTGAGTTTAACTTGATCCATGTGCGTAAATTTATCAACTTAATGGATGTTCTATCAAAAAAAGACCCCATGAGAAATCAAAACATTGAAGGAATCCACAATTACTGCGACCGGTGGTGCGAACGCTGCACCTTTACGAGCAGGTGTGCCGTCTACGAAGATGAGAGCGGTTTATCTCCGGAAGAGCTTGACATGACAAACAAAGCTTTCTGGCAGCGCATCGGCGACAATTTTGCGAAGGCCCAGGAGTTTTTGCAAAAGGCGGCGGATGAAGTCGGTGTTGATCTTTCAACTCCCAGCCCGCGCATGGAAGAAAAAATTCAGCAAAGGGAAAAATTAAAACTTGAGAGCCGGAAACATCCCCTGGCGCTTTTGAGTCTCGAGTACAGCAAGATCGGTCGGGACTGGCTGAAGACGCAACCCGGCATGCTCGACAGGCTGGATAATCTGAAAACAGAGATCGAGCTT
>CBFGXV010000438.1:0-3597 GCA_965652755.1 uncultured Chryseosolibacter sp.
AGGGGCTGTCACCAGTTCCTGGATAAGAAACGCACCCCTCACACTTTCCACGTAACGATGGATATCCTCTTTATTATTTATTCTTTTAACCATGAACCCGCGTTCTCCGATGTCGGGTTTGAAAATAGCTGGAAGCTGTATGCCCGCCGTAGCCATGCAGTTCAAGACCTGATCCGGGCTGGCAGGCATTTCTATTTTAATTGTCGGCGGTACATACTCGGAGGGAACCTTCTGAAGAATGTCAAATTTTGACTCGCCAAACATTCCGCCCATTGGGATGCCGGGATTCGCTGCAGAAAAGAAAACGAGCGACCGGGCGCGGGCCGATAACCAGAGCCAATAAATAATAGCCGGAAATTGTACAATACCGAAAGGCCAGTACTCCCAATTCCTTAGTTTGATAATGAAATTGCTTCGGCGGATTGCGTTCCAGATCATCGACTTGCCGATTTACTGAACCTCGGGAGCCGCCATGGTCCGCGCATAGCGAATCGTCGAAGCAGCAATACCGAGGTCATCGCCTGATTGAACATAAGCGGCGACCTCTTTCAGACCGATCCTGATCATAGCCATATGATGGACGGCGTGTTCAATATTGTATAGAAGTTCACGCATAAGACTCGAATGAACCGCGTGGTAGTCCGCCTGCCCGGCATTATAGCTAACTTCCAGGCAGAGCGGTGCATCGTCGGAAAGGTTTGTCACGAATGCGGCAATTTCGTCGAGTGCGTTCAAAGCCAGGATTTTGTCCGTTTCGATTAACACGTCGCGTTTCCGCTTGTCATAATTCACTACCCCGGATTTGCAGCCTTCCTGGAAAGTCGTGAAGAATTCAACAATATGCCGTAAGTGTTTTCCTATACTGGCACCACCCAATACTGCTGAAGGCCGGGAGAAATCTCCGGGAGAGATCTGATGAGTTATGTTCGCCAACTGGCTAAGTATTTTGTGTGCGGTATCCTGTAAATTCATGAACTTCTGCCGGAATAAATTACCAAACGTATGCGTACCCTAATCACTTACCAACGCATTTTCCCAAACAGTGAGGCCGCTTTTCGGAAGTAACATGTTTTACAAAAGAGTAAAAATTGAGCAGAAATTCCATTGCCGCATCGGAAGTTTTTTCTGCTGAACAATTCGGGACTGACGGAAGCGCCTTTTTGCCGGCATTGTGAGAGTGATTGTTTACCCCGGTATAAGCCAACACATTTTCAAAATCACAATGTAACAGAAACTTACCGCAGACAGAAAATGCACCTGTATTATACAAAAACGGCTTGCATTTTGGCACGGAGCTTGTCTCTTTTGTATGTATACGAACTGAAGGGTAATAATATGAAAAATCTATTATTAGGGACACTGTTAGTGGTCATCTGTCATAGCGCCAATGCTTACATTTCGGGAATCGCCATTCAGACTGACAAGAGTTCAAACATGCAGGTTTACGTCAACGGAAAACTGTTCAACAAACAACCTGGAAACTTTGTGCGGATCAAGAGCAAACCCGGTTTATTTCACGTTAAAGTAAAAGTTCTTAACCCGTACGATAACATCTACTACATCGTAAAAAAGGACATCCGCGTAGAAAAAGGTTATGAGTTCTTTTACAGAATGGTTTTTCAAAAGGGTCAAAGGCCGCGGATTCAGGAGATCAGAAGGTATCCCGTTTACAGCAAATATTTCCTGAACCCTGTATTGTACAACAGGCATCCGACTGCCTAGGGAGATTTTTTCGGCCGGGCGTTTCTGGCGCGGCTGATCATAACAATGACTAACACCAGAATGACCACTGTGAAAAGGTCATTATGGAAAAAGCCCGGTCCAGCCCAGTGAAAGGGAAATCCGAAGATCCAGCCGATGAAGGAGAATACCGCGGCAAATAAACCGCCGATCAATCCAAACACTGCGCCAAACACGCCGCCGATCAATCCGAATAATCCGCCGATAATGCTACCGATTATTCCAAACACGCCGCCGATGAGTCCGATAACCACGGGAAACAGGAGAACGCAGATGATTACAATGAGGACAGTCGTTAGTGTTTTGGAATGCATGGCAGAATAAGTTACGAATATTCTCCTGCTCTGCTCAAATAATATTCCACATTTAAAAACCGCTTTACCGTGCGGTTTTTGCATTCTTTAACCGATCAGGTGTTCAATGCCGGACATATGAGTGTACCCTTTTAGAAAGGATATTGTCCCTTCGCTATAACGTGGTCGGCCACTTTCCGTCTCGCTGCCTTCAGGTTGTAAGGTTCAATTTTCGAAAAACGCTTGAGCCCGAGGAGCATCAACCGTAACTCATCGCCCTCGGCAAATGCGTAGATTGCCTGCTTACCGCTCGCGGAAGCTTTCTCGGCGGCATGATGCAGATAGATCAACGCCATTTCCTTTTCTATCGCAACGTTAGCCTCACCGCGAATACCCGCGAGTTTCTCAACACGTAAAAGTATTGACTCCGCAACATAAATTTCGATGAGCATCTCCGCCAGGTTCATCAGCACTTCCTGCTCTTCTGAAAGCTTCATCATGAATTTTTGAACCGCGGCTCCTGCTACCATCAAGCCAGCTTTCTTCAGGTTAGCGATCACCTTTTTTTCCTTCGCAAAAAATCCCTCGTCGTCAGCGGCGCCAAAGTCCGGAATTGCCATCATCTCTTTTTGCACTGCCATTGCGGGAGTCATGAGGTCAAGCTGCCCTTTCATGGCGCGTTTCAAAAGCATGTCAACGGTAAGCATGCGATTGATTTCATTTGTGCCTTCGAAGATCCGGTTGATCCTCGCGTCGCGATACGCGCGATCCATTGGTCCTTCCGCGGAGAAGCCCATGCCGCCGTATATCTGCACTCCCTCATCTACTACAAAGTCCAGGACTTCGGAGCCATGAACTTTCATGATCGCGCACTCTATCGCGAAATCCTCAAGCGATTTCAATTTCGCTTTTGAGGGATCTGTGCCTGCTCCTACGAGCGCGTTGAACGCGTCATCGATATTCTGTCCAGCCCGATAACATGCCGCCTCGCTTGCATATACACGTGTCACCATCTCGGCAATCTTGTGTTTGATGGCGCCGAAATTCGAAATCGATGTTCCGAATTGCTTGCGTTCTTTTGCATAGTTGACTGCGGTGGAAATTGTTTTCTTGCTTCCGCCGATCGCCGCAACCGCGAGTTTGATCCGGCCGATATTCAAAATGTTGACTGCGATCTTGAATCCGTTTTCGCGCTCGGACAAAAGATTCTCCGCAGGTACTTTACAGTCATTAAAAAAGATCTGACGGGTGGATGAACCTTTGATCCCCATCTTGTGCTCTTCCTCGTTCATCGTAATGCCTCCGAATGATCTTTCGACGATGAACGCACTGAGATTCTTGTCGTTTTCGATCTTCGCGAATACGATGTACACGTCTGCAAAACCTCCGTTGGTGATCCACATTTTCTGCCCGTTGATCAGGTAGTGCTTACCATCCGCCGTAGGTGTTGCCTTCGTTTTTCCGCTGTTCGCATCCGATCCGGAATCCGGTTCCGTAAGACAGTAAGCTGCCTTCCACTCGCCGGTTGCAAGCTTCGGCAAGTATTTCTGCTTTTGCTGGTCAT
>CBFGXV010000439.1:0-3587 GCA_965652755.1 uncultured Chryseosolibacter sp.
ATTGTCCGCGTTGCCTGAAATCGGCCTGCGGTCCGAGCATACGCGGCACACCGCGGATAAATGCGAACCGCTTGCCTTCGAGAAGGGATGGCGGACACGATTTATTATTGAGTTTTTGAAGCTCGGGCTTGAAATCGAAGAGCTCAAGTTGGGATGGAGCTCCCGCCATGTGCAGATAGATCACCCTTTTCGCCCTGGCGGGAAAGTGCGGTGCTCTGGGCGCCATTGCGTCGACGACCTTCCGAACATCCTTCTGGTGACCTGAACTGCAGCCTCCCATCATCCCAGCGAAGGCGACAGCTCCAAGGCCAGCCGCGCTTTCCATCAGGAAATGCCGGCGCGAGATCTGTTGGAGGTTTTCCAGGTTGAATTTGTTCATATCGGTACGCGAGAAATTCTTTAATGAATGACGGAGATGGCGAACGTGCGGGTGTCTTCCGACTTATTCCCTCATAACTACCTCATCCAGGTTGAGCAAGGCGTTCGCCACGACCGTCATCGCCGCAAGTTCAGTTGTTGCGTTCTTGTCATTTGTAATCGCACGAACGGCTGCGGTGTCGCTTTTATAAGTATTAATTGCCTGATCGTATAACCGGTCGAGGATCGTCAACTTCTTTTCCGGAATATCTTTGAATGTGAGCAAGCGGTATCCGGTGGCGATTGCGGTTTCCGGCGATGTCTTTCCGGGAGCGATCATACGTTTCGCCAGGGCTTGCGCCGCCTCCACGAACACAGGATCATTTAAAGTTACCAATGCCTGCAGCGGTGTATTTGTGCGGATGCGTCTGCTGATGCACACCTCCCGGCTTGAGCCGTCGAAAGTGATCAACGACGGATAGGGGCTCGTTCTTTTGATAAAAGTGTAGACACCGCGTCTGTAGCGATCCTCTCCCTCACTGGTTGCCCACTTCTCACCGTTGTACACAGACATCCAGATACCTTCGGGCTGATACGGCATGACGCTTTTCCCGTACATTTTTTTACTGAGCAATCCGCTGACGGCAAGAGCCTGGTCGCGCATCTGCTCTGCCGACAGACGCAGCCGGGACCCGCGCGCGAGCCAATCGTTGCGCTGATCCTGTTCAAGCGCGATATCGGTAACGTGTGATCGCTGGCGATACGTTGCCGAAAGAACGATATCGCGTATCAGCTTCTTCATACTCCACTGATGATCTGTCATGAATCGCAATGCCAGCCAGTCCAGTAACTCCGGATGTGTCGGAGGTGCGCCCTGGGTTCCGAAATCTTCGAGCGTTTCTACAAGTCCATAGCCGAAGATCTGTTCCCAGAAGCGATTGACCATTGTGCGTGCAGTCAGGGGGTTAGCAGGGCTGACGAGCCACCGCGCAAATTCGAGCCGGTTGCCGACCGCTGAGCCGGCGGAATTGAGGGCATCCGGGACCCCTGGTTGTACACGCTCACCTTGCACGAGCCAGTTGCCCCGCTCGAAAATTCTGGTTTCGCGTCTCTGATCTTCGGTGCTTTCGATTAAAACGGGCGTATTCTCCACGCGTTCGTTTAGCAGCGCTATAAAATCTTTCTTAACAGACGCATACGACGGAGTGTGATTTCCGGGAAATTCATCCTGGAAAGAGAACCATTCGATCGTGCAAACACTTTGATCTTTTTTGATGGTCGGGTTGCGGAAAACAAAATAAAGGTCATGTGTGCCCGAGACAGCCTTCAGCGGAATATCGATCACCCGCGTGCCTTCGGTTTTTTGCAGCGCCACGCGTCCGATGACCTCCCCTTCCCTGTCTCCGATCCGTATCTCAAATGATCCTCCGGGGGCCTTCATGGAGTAGTTGACATAGACATGCGATTTGTTATCCAGCTTTACCGCCTTCAGCCTCGCGCTTCCGCCCGGCCGGATGCTTAGCCATTTATATCCGTTAAGCTCACCATTCTCGAAGTTGTCAAAAACGTGCGAATGGATCTTGGGTTCGAGTGTTTTCAGAAAACGGTTTACAGCATACGAGCGGGCTTCTCCGCCTTGTTCTTTTACCCACGCGCGGATCGCGTCCACTTTTTTCTGATCTTCTTCTTCATAGGTGCGGAGCAGGGGATGCTCGCCGCTCACGTCTTCATCGCGGGTGTTGTTGAAGTAAGCAAACGTTTTGTAATATTCCTCGTGTCTGATGGGATCGTAGGGATGGCTGTGGCACTGAACACAACTCATCGTTGTACTCTGAAACACTTCCCAGGTTGTGCCTACACGGTCAATGACGGCGGCGGTCCTGAACTCTTCATCGTCCGTTCCGCCTTCGTCGTTATTCATTGTATTCCTGTGAAAGGCTGTCGCTATCAGTTGCTCATCCGTCGGATCCGGAAGCATATCGCCTGCGAGCTGTTCAATTGTAAAACGATCGAATGGTTTATCGGCGTTAAAGCTTTTGATGACATAGTCGCGGTACCTCCAGATGACGCGCGACGGATCGGCCTCGTACCCTTTGGTGTCGGCATACCTGGCGAGGTCAAGCCACCAGGACGCCCACTTTTCACCGAAGTGGGGCGAGTCAAGAAGATCATCGACAAGGGCCTCATAGGCGTGTTCACTCGTGTCAGCGATGAACGCCTCAGCTTCTTCCAGTGTCGGAGGCAGTCCGATGACATCCAGGTAGACCCGTCTGACAAGGGTTGCTTTATCAGCTTCCGCGGATGGTTTAAGATTTTTGTCCGATAATTTGTTAAGGATGAAATAGTCGATCTCGTTTTTCGGCCATGGTTCGTCACCAGGGTCTATGCCCGAAAGAAGTGTGGTTAACGCAGGTACTTTAACCGGCCTTGGTGGTGAATAGGCCCAATGGTCACCCCATTCCGCTCCCTCCTCCACCCATTGGGTGAGGATATTTATTTCCTCCTTTGACAGGGGTTCCTCCTTGTATGGCATCCGCCGCTCGGGATCCGATTCGTTGATTCTCCGGATCATTTCGCTGTGCCTGGGATCCCCGGGAACAATGGCGTATTTGCCGGATTCCGTTGTATCCAGGGCCTCTTCCGGGAAGAGCACGCTGAACCCGCCGCTCTGTTTCACGCCGCCGTGGCAGCTGATGCATCGTTTGTTCAGGATCGGCTTCACCTGAGTACTAAAGTCAATTTTTTCGTTTTGACACCCGGCCAGGAGCCCGGAAACGACTAGAAGGAGCAATATTTTTTTATCGGACCGCAACATAGATTCTATAAAATTAGGTCAAAATCGAGTTTAATGAAAGGTTTACTAGTCCGGACGGGAAGTTTATCATGGTAAAGGCAACATTTGCGTTTTGAATGGCCGGGATGGCTCGCCCAAGGAAATTTTTAGCCCCCGATTTTAAAATACAGGCCTTTTTCCTACTTTTGCAGGCTCAAAACTAAAAAGTACAATATGAACAATTACGAGACGGTATTCATTTTAAATCCCGTTTTGTCTGAGGACCAGGCAAAGGATACTGTCGACAAGTTCGTGAAGGTGCTGACCAAGGCAAATGCCGAGATCATCAACACAGAGAACTGGGGCTTGAAAAAATTGGCTTATCCAATTAACAAGAAGTCCACAGGTTTCTACAACCTCATCGAATTTACGGCAGACTCTCCGGCTATCAACGCTC
>CBFGXV010000440.1:0-3582 GCA_965652755.1 uncultured Chryseosolibacter sp.
CGCACTGTTCTCGAGTCTGCATCGCTGGGTCGGGGTGTGGGAATTAATGCTCAACATGTTCATTTGCATTACCGGCATAAGGATGGCTTATGTCGTGGCGTCCGGCGCGATGAAAGCGGTGCCGTTCGAGATCAGCGTTCCTGCAATGACACAGTCAATCGATGCCATGATTGCCGGTGCCAGAACCCGGCACCCTGACTTCGAAGTAACATACCTTCGCTTTCCCACGAATGAATCCGGCAAGCTTTCGCTGCTGGGCCGCCATGTATCCGATCCCGACTATTACGGTAGTTTTTACAGCAGCATAATGGTGAATTGGAACAGCGGTAGAGTCGAAGCGATCACATCATTGAAAGACAAGCCATGGATGGATCGCTTGCTGATCATTCTGCAACCCCTTCATCTTGTCGACTTCGGCGGAATGGCCGTTAAAGTTACTTATTCGATCGCAGGCGTTCTTCCCGGCCTTCTGGCGATCTCTGGATTTGTAATCTGGAGATATCGAAAGCCTGTTCAGCAGAAGCGCACCTCCAAAAAACTGACGCCAATGACCGTCTGAGCAGATGCTCTCATGTATATCCGCGTATTATTATAATGTTGTCCAACCTGCCATCCAATACCATTTGCAGCCCAGTTTTCTGATGAACAAATTCTGGAGCGAGCTGAGATCCCAAACATCAAATGCTTTTGTTTTTCGGTGGATCTCAATCCCTGGCCGCACGGAAAAAAAATTAAAGGTCTCCCGGTATGCGCTGCAGAATCATACGGACAAAGACTGAAACAGGAGTTTGAAGAGAATAGCAGAAGATATGCAATCAACAACCTTTGATGTTCAGCTCATGCAGCTTTCCGATGCCTTCTTCCTCTTTTTTTTCCGCTGACTTCTGAAAAAATGTTCTGGCTTTCCCCGTATTTCCCTGCTCCAGGAGGAATTCCCCGTAATGAAACTCCAGCAGGTCCACGGACGTGTTCATCTGAAATGCCTTTTGAAAAAATTCTTCCGCAACGTCAAATTGTTTTTTCCGCTGGTGATAGAGTGCAAAATTCCGGTGCGTATAGGCCAGATCGTTGTTTCCCGTCTGCAGGGCTCTTTTAACGTACGATAATCCCTCTTCGAGCTCCCCGGTCATGATCAGCGCATATCCCAGGTTGTCATTAGCAAAACCATACTCCGGGCCCAAATCCAATGCCTTCTGAAAGCTTGCGATGCCACGCGGATAATCCTTGCTTCGGAGATAGTAATATCCCATGTTATTGTATGCATCGGCCTTCAGGTGGGGATCATTTGTCAGGAAAAGTATTTTCTGCAGGGTAGAGATCGCTTCCTCGGGCTCGTTCTTTTCGAAGTGTTCGTTTGCCTGGTTGAAAAGATCATTTGCCTTTACTTCTGCTTCGTCGTACAACCCATTTGGGTTTGCCTGAAGGTAAAGAATCGAGTCTTCCAGCATCTTCCTGAAGTCTTCTTCGAACTCATTCTTCCAGGACGGATCATGCTCACCTCTGAGGTTTGCGTACGTGGCCAGGCTGAAGGCCATGACCGGTAGTGGCATTTCCGAAAAATAATTCCATTTGATTTCCCACAATCCATCGCTGTTTCGACCCGAGTCCAGAAGATTCTGACCCAGGATCACACCAAATCCGTAATAAATCCCTGCCAGATAAATGAAGAGTTCTGTATCATCCCCTCCCGCATCGAATTCAATCTCACTCTCTGTGAGTCTGATGCGGATGAATTCGTAGATGAGGCTTTTGACCAATCGGTTTGGATGCTTCAGGAGACTATTGGCAACAAAGATGGTGTACTCCCCTTTCTTCAGTTCAGTTTCACACTCAAATGGCTTCCCTTCAATCTGGTACGGAATGTTGTTGTAATCACGTAAGTCGGTGAGTACTTCATACCTGATGCTGCTGCGCAGGATTCCAAATAGTTGACAGAGGTCGGCAATCACGCCTTCGATGGTGACCGTATGCGCAGCAAAAGTCGCCGGAAAAAAATCCGGCGTGATGAGCACCTGTTCTTCGGCCTTGTTGGGATAGCCGAACACTTCTTTCAGCCATCTGAAATTTTCTTCAACCCATAGTCGGTCATCTTCCGTGATCTTAAGTTTCTGTTTGTCAGAATTCCCGTGGAGGCCGAATATCTTCATGTATCTTTTTGATCGCGAAAATACAAGATTCCATGGAAACAGAATAAACTCAATCTCTAAAGGCCATTTTCGCGCTTCGCAACAAATGTTTGCTGTTGGGAAACTTCTCTCTCAGCCAGTTTTCTCTGCGCGTATTCAGATCTTGTTTGGTTCTTCCAGCTTCAGAGTAGTCCCAGATGTTTCCGTCAAGTCTGACATCCCAGTTGTACTGGTTTTGAAGAATGTCCAGCTTCCGTTGCGCTTCCGGCGACGGCGTCTCAACAGGATAAACAAAAAACTTTCCGTCGTAGATGGAACGCCGCGTTGTATTATTATAAATGTTATCTACAAATACATCGAACTCTGCTGAGCTGATATATTCCCGGTTTCCATCAATGCTTGATGCGTAAAACACAAAATTCTTAATGAGATGGTTTTCAGGAAGTTTAAAGTCTGTTCGCAGGTCGATCGGTTCATAAGGCCCACCGTGTTTCTCGATGTATATGGTCTCCAGACTTTCGCAATTACTAAGGTCAACTTTAAGAGGAACTGCTCCCCACGATGGATTATAGGTCTTGAGCGCAGTGAGATTTGTTAGACCTTTGATGCCATAGATGACGGTTCCGTAGGAAAACCCCCACAGGTTTGTTATTTGATCCAGATCACCGGTGATGACGGCTGTATACGTGCCTACCGTGTACTCATGCACTCCGGCCAGGGGGAGTTCATATGAGTTTTCGTAACCATCACCCCAGTTTATGTTTATCGCTCCTTCCGTTCCATCCAACACCAATTCAAAAAAATCTTCGTACTCATTAGCCTGATCGACAGATGACTCCATTGTTAACAATAATGCAGGCTTAAGGGCCATCTTCAATGGTTTTGCACCGAGCTCCTTTTTCAGTGCCTTGTAGTTGAATGTTTTCACATCCGCTGTTTCACCCGCAAGAACGGAAAGTGTATACACCGCATCGGGATCGCCTTCAAAACCGATGTTGTTCATTCCTGGTTTTACGGGGAATGTTTTAATCAAATGATTTCCCCGACGGAGCTCCGCAGAAGCTCCCTTTAACGATGCTTGTCCACCGGTTGGCGCCGACACCATAAAAGAAAGTTTATTAAGCGCCGACATTTTGAAGGACGTATAGCCGAAAGCTTCAGGCTTTTCGTTGCGTGCGTCGATCACTTGCATACCCACTTTCGCAACGCCATTTTCAGCAACCGAGAAATTGTAGGGCAGCGCATTCATTACCAGTGAGCTAAAGTCACTTTTACTTTTAGGCGCCGCATTCAGGACTTCACCATCCGTTACTGTCATAAAGTCGGTGATCACATAGTTGCCAGGCAACAACTCCAACGGTTCGGAAAAATATCCGTCACCGGTTTTTGACACATGGATCTCATGATTGGAAAGGACCGGCGTACCCGAGGCGCTCTCAACGCTTATTCTCAAGCT
>CBFGXV010000441.1:0-3575 GCA_965652755.1 uncultured Chryseosolibacter sp.
GGAACCATCAAGCAAACGTGCGACAGGTCGAAACGCGGCTAAGCTTTGACGACCAGGCCGGCACAGCTACGCTCAACACCCAGGCAGTTGAAGAAGATCTCGATATGCTTCATACAAAAACAATCTTCCAGACTGCATTTCGCACAAGCCAGCATAAAACATTCCGTGAAAAAATGATACACACAACGCTGACGCCAGTCATCAGGCTGAGTCCGGCGATAAATACTTTTCAACTCACATCTTATCTCAAAGGTGATGAGTATCTCAATGCACAAGAACTGTCATCGTTCCCGGATAAGAGAAATCTTGTTCAGGCAGAAGCGATCCTCGAAGGCAACAGGTGGTACGAGCGTTACGTCCATCCGGTCGTCTATGAAGGATATCCTTTGCTGGGGTGGATGAAGATCAGGAAACGGAATCCTGGAGTACTGGGAATTCCTCCTGTGCGCGACATCTACTTTGAAAATGTAAGAGACGGTTATCCGCTGGAGGGCAATACCGGGCTGCCCGTTAGTTTCACAAACGAATATCTCGTTTACAACGTCGGACAGTCCGTCGCATCTGACTTCTTTGACATCCAGCGCCACGCAGTGAATTTTTTCGTTGATAATCCCGCGGAGATCAATCCGCGCATTGCCTCAATTGTTCTCAGCTCCATGCCATACGTCCGTTACGGTCCATACCGGTTAAGATTGAACTATACAATCCCCGGACTGAATAAAACCACATCGAGCTACGAAATGGAAATTTTCAACAGAATCCCTGACAGCGATTAAATTATGAAAACCATGATCGGAACAGGAAAATTGTGGACAGCGATCGCTGCGATTTTCTACGCGCTTGCACCCGTCGAAACCTTCAGTCAGCAACGCGATTCCATTGTTGCGGAAACCCTGGCCGTGGCAGCGCGCCCCTCATCTGATTCCATTACACTTCGTTGGGCACCATTATCATTTAAAACCTGGCATCTGGCGAACATTAACGGCTATCGCATCGAGCGTTACATTGTCACCAGAAACGGAGCCTTGCTTTCAAAGCCAGAAATCAAAATTCTGTCGGAAGAAATAAAGCCCCTGCCTGTCGAACAGTGGGAACCCCTGGTGCGCGCAAATACTTATGGGGCCATTGCGGCACAGGCGCTCTATGGCGACAGGTTCGAAGTTGATCTCAGCAATAGCGACGTGATCACCGTTGTGAACAAAGTGCAGGAGAACGAACAGCGATTCGCCTTTACTTTATTCTGCGCGGATATGTCGAAAGATGTAGCGGCCTTCAGCGGTCTTTGGTTTACGGACACGCTGATAAAAAAAGGGGAAAAGTATTTGTATCGCGTGTCGGTCAACGGTGCCGATAGCTTGCGAGGAAGCGTTTTTATCAGTCCTGATGACGACTATCGCCTCACAGCGCCTCAAAACCTCAAGGCCGAATTTCATGACCGCGCCGTCTCCCTGAAATGGGACCATTCATTAGCCACCGCCTATACTGCTTATAAAATAGAACGTTCCGAGGATGGAGTTTTATTTACAAAAATATCCGACACGCCTCTTGTTACAGTATCGCCAGATAAAGACAGCGAAGTTCGTTATGAATACGCTACCGATTCCCTTCCGAAAGGAAATCAAACATTCCATTACCGTATAACAGGCATCACACCTTTTGGCGAGCAAGGCCCTCCTTCGGCGGTTGTGAGCGGGAGGAGTATTCCGCGCGTAATGACTGTCCCCTATATTGTTTCAGCAGAAAGTGCAAACAATGCAACGATCCTGCTTACATGGGATTTTCCCCAACACGACAACGTCGCCCTCGCCGGCTTCAGCGTAGAAAGAGCAAGCGGCCCAGACCGGGATTTCAACCCAATCACACCTGCCTTGTTACCGGCAAGCGCCAGATCATTCGAAGACATAAAGCCTGAACAGGCAAACTATTATCGCGTCCGTGCCAAAGGTCTCGATAGTTCCTGGTATCCCTCGCATGTCTATTTTGCTCAACTTGTTGACAGCATTCCTCCAGGCGCACCCTCCGGACTGGAAGCGAAAATAACCGATGATGGAAATGTGTTGCTCACGTGGGAAGCCAATGCGGAAAAAGATATCTACGGTTACAGGATCTACCGATCGAATCAACGCAGCGAAGAACCCGCCCAGGTAACGATCGCTCCGCTTCAGGAACCGGTCTTCAAAGATTCGATTAATGTCAACACACTGAATGAACATATTTATTACAGCGTGATGGCTGTGGACATCAATCAAAACCATTCAGCCCTTTCGAATGTGCTTCAGATCGCCTTGCCAGACAGGGTGAAACCTCAATCTCCGGTCTTTCTTCCGCCAGCCAGCCTTCCCGAAGGCGTGCTGCTGTCATGGTTGCCTGCAGCAAGCGAAGACATCACCGAGTATCACGTCTACCGGAAAACGGTGCATGAAAATTGGCAACGCATAAGTTCAATAAAAGCAACAACAGATTCCCTGTTTTCCTATTTTGATCGCAGCGCCGAACCCGGGCAGGCCAGTCATTACACCGTGATATCCGTTGACGACGCTGGATTGCGGTCAGAGCCGGCGAAGCCCATGACAGGCGTCGCGACCCGGCACAACGTCCGGCCACCAATTACGTGGAGAAAGCCGGATCTCCTCAGAGAGTCAAACCAAGTCAGGCTTTCCTGGAAATACGAGGTTGAAGGCGTTGAATCGTTCAGGATCTTCAGATCGGCGGATAGCCAAACCGTGGTACTTAAAACATTGCCCGCACTGGAGCGGGAGTACACAGATACGATGATACCGGGAAAAAATTATCAGTACCGGATAATGGCTTTGTTCGCGGATGGGAATAAATCCTCGGTAAGCGAAGAATTGCAAGTTCAATATTGACGTAATCTTACCGACTCATGGCAAAGATCCTCTACATTATTATCACCGTGCAGGCTTTCTTCATTTCCGGGCAGTGCCTGGCGCAGGGATGGGTTGCAGAAGTGAACCTGGATTTTAATCACGACCTGTATGCATTTGAGAACATCACAAGCGCTAGCGTGACCTTCTCGGGCATAAAGGTTACAGGGTCATCGCCTATAAGTTCGCTGGAGTTTGTTATTCGCGGCACCGGGCCGATCACCGGCAATCTAAGCGTGATCGTCAGCGGGCTTGCGTGGGAACCCTATGACCGGCAAAATCCCGAAAGCGAGCCGATCGCTGCCACTTACACAGGGAACTATCAGACGACGTGCAACACCGCCTTCTTCGAAAAAGCTGGCGAGGAACCTGATGAACAGATCTACATCTGGATCAAGATATATCCGCGAATTGATATCTCGGACTTTCTTCAGAAATGCGATGAGCTGTTGTTGTCGACGAACACATGCTCACCCGCTTTCATGTGGGAAGTGAGTGATAGTCCAACCGGTCAGTTCAAACTAATCCCCGGTAAAAACAGTCCGAACATCGCGATCACGAGGGAAGAGCTTGTGTCAATGGGGTTCAACAATCCATTTGGTAGAAAATATTTCCGGGTGACTGGCTTGTTCAACACAACGAGCGAGCTGCAACCGGTCGATATATATTATCCAGGGCCGTCCGCGAACC
>CBFGXV010000442.1:0-3572 GCA_965652755.1 uncultured Chryseosolibacter sp.
CATTCAAGCCTTATCGCAACCTCTTTGAAAGACTCATTCCGTCTGGCTCAATGCGTTATGTGGAGATCTACAATGCAAGCGAAGGATTTTTTGGTATCCAGGATCAACCCCATTCAGAAAAGATGCTGTTGATGCTTGACTACGGGATCTACTATGAGTTTATTCCAGTCGAGGATCTCGACAATGAAAACCCGCGCGCTGTTGGATTAGGAGATGTAGAAATAGGCAGGAACTATGCGATGATCATCACGACAAATGCCGGGCTGTGGCGATATAACATCGGAGATACCGTGCGGTTCACTTCTACTTCTCCTTACAGAATAAAGATCTCGGGCAGGACAAAACATTTTATCAATGCGTTCGGCGAGGAAGTGATAATCGAAAATGCAGAATCAGCCATCAACAAAGCCTGCGAAGTCACCGGTGCTGTGATCGATAATTTTACAGCAGCGCCTGTCTTTCTTGATAAGGGAAAGAAAGGTGGGCACGAATGGATCATCGAATTCAAAGTAAAACCTGGAAATCTAGAACAATTCAGACGTGTGCTGGACGATACGCTCCGCGAAATCAACTCCGATTACGACGCCAAACGCCAGCATGACCTTGCACTCATTGCGCCAAGGGTGAACAGCGTGCGGACTGGTACTTTCTATGAGTGGATGAAGAGACGCGGAAAGCTCGGGGGACAAAACAAGGTGCCAAGACTGTTCAACACCCGGGAATATGTCGATGATATACTTGCAATGCTTGCGGGAAGATAGGACCCGGAATCGTTCATGCAATTTGACATCGGCGCCCTGGCATCTCTGATGTTTCCCCTCTGTGCTCATTCCTTCTTGACACTGCTGAACCAGGACGCAATGCTCCACCTGGTTGACTGCTCAACAACTGCACCGCTTTCAGCCGCGCGGTTCACTTTCTCCACGGTATAAAAGGATGTCGGCAGGATCTCTTTAAGCCTTATGAGCAACTCCTCAAGCTTTTCCCGCTGTAGCACGGTAAACACCAGGTTCTCAATTCCATCAGGGCCCTCTGCCTTTACATAAGTATACCGGTGGTATTCCTGATTCAGATATTGCAACAGCGGATGAACGTCCTTCCTGGTTATTATGCGGACAATCACCTTCCCATACGCAATCCTTTCCTCGATGATCATGCCGACAAAAATACCTGCTGCGAAACCTGCAGGATAAGCCACGTAACACATCCAGTTATCAAGGTGCTCGAAGATCTGCCGGATGGCCATGAGCCAGATAAACGATTCAAAAAAGCCAAGGACCGTCGAAGTTAACTTGCGCCCGCCAAGGACATAAATGATCCGGACCGTATTAATTGAAACATCCAGGATCCTTGCCATAAATATCAGCAGCGGCAACAGCAAGAAGCTGAAGATGTTTTCAGAGATTCCGAGCGTTTCTACAAAAAAATGTTCCATGGAAAAATCAGGCTTTACCGTCCGGCAACTTTCTTAGTGTGCAAAATTAGAAAAATGAAATTGCCCGTCGCGTCATTTCTCAATTAACAAATTGTGTAGTCGCTGCTCATCCGAACAAATCGCTGAAAACGTCAGTTAACTTTCCGAAAGACTTCACCGCGATCTTGTTCTTCGAGAGGTCCAGCGATTTTTGGCTGTACTTCGAAATATAGATCTCTTTAAACCCCAACTTTTCGGCCTCCGATATCCGCTGATCTATCCGGTTGACTGCCCTGAGCTCTCCACCAAGGCCAACCTCAGCGGCAAAACAGACTTTATCTGATACAGGAATTTCCTCCATCGAAGAAATGATCGATATACATATTGCCAGATCGATAGCCGGATCCTCAACCTTGATACCTCCAGCCATATTCAGAAAAACATCCTGGGTGCCCATACGGAAACCACATCGCTTCTCCAGCACGGCTAACAACATATTTAGCCGTTTTGGATCAAAACCAGTAGGCGTGCGTTGCGGCGTGCCATACGAGGCGGGGCTGACAAGTGATTGAATTTCGATCAGCAAGGGCCTGTTGCCTTCAAGCGTTGCGCCGATTGTAATCCCGCTCAGATGACCATCTTTCTGGGAAATAAGAATTTCGGATGGATTGGAGACTTCACGCAACCCTGTGCCTAACATTTCATAGATGCCGATCTCAGATGTCGAACCGAAACGGTTTTTCGTCGTCCGAAGAATCCGGTAAGCCAGATGCCTGTCGCCCTCAAATTGAAGTACAGTATCGACCATATGCTCAAGCACCTTGGGACCCGCGAGCATCCCATCCTTCGTTATATGTCCGATCAGGAAAACCGGTGTGTCTGTCTCCTTCGCAAATTTCATCAGTTCACCAGCGCATTGCCTCACCTGCCCGATGCTCCCCGGAACTGATTCAAGCTGTGGTGAGTAAAGTGTTTGAATCGAGTCAATAATAACAATGGAAGGAGCGAGTGCTTCAATCGACTGAAAAATATTTTTCGTATTCGTTTCCGTTAAAATAAAAAATGAGGGTGACGTGTCATTCAGGCGTTCCGCGCGCATCTTGATCTGTTGTTCACTTTCCTCTCCTGAAACATACAACACCCTCTGAGATTTCAAACGCAGTCCGGCCTGTAGCATGAGCGTTGACTTTCCAATCCCCGGCTCCCCGCCGATGAGAACAAGCGATCCTGGTACAACGCCACCACCGAGCACGCGGTTGAGCTCGACATCCCCACTGTTCCACCGTATATCCCCCGTTGACTCAATATCCTGAAGTGTCCTCGGCTTTATTTTTTTCTGACGTGCTGTTTCCTGCCTCCATTCATTTTTTGGTTCCGTTTCCTTCGCAAGGACCTCTTCAGCAAATGTATTCCATGCATTGCAGGAAGGGCATTTGCCAAGCCATTTCGCAGATTCGTATCCACAGCTCTGACAATAAAAGATGGTTTTCGATTTAGCCAATGTCAAAAAATTATTGTGTAATGATACCGCGTTTTTTTAAGGAAATGGCCTAAAAACCGTTTCATAAAGTTGATATATTTTCCTAAATTAAATTCTCTATTTCACACCTAACCCTCTTTATCTATGAGAACCCTCGTTCTTTGCCTGTTGGCCTTTCTCATTTTTCCGGCGCTGTTTGCACAAAAATCACCAGTCAAGTTCGGCGAGATCCCGGACAGCGACATGACAATGAAATCATACGAACACGATACATCCGCGGCCGCGGTCGTGCTCGTAGACTATGGGGAAGCCTATATCCAGGCGACGTCTGTGGTTGTAAACATGACATTCGAACGCCATATCCGGATCAAGATCCTGAAAAAAGAAGGTACCGATTGGGCAAATGCAGTCATTCCGCTTTACCACTCAGGCTCAAGTGAAGAAAAGGTGACACAGCTTAAAGCCTCCACATTTAACATGGAGAACGGGAAGATGGTGGAAACAAAACTCTCCAAAGATGGAATCTTCCGCGAAAAATTTAACCGCAACTTCAATCATCAGAAGTTTACATTCCCCGATGTAAAGGAAGGGTCCGTTATCGAATATTCGTACAAGATAACCTCCGATTTCTTTGTAAACTTTCCAAACTGGCAATTTCAGCGAAAGATCCCGACCAGA
>CBFGXV010000443.1:0-3571 GCA_965652755.1 uncultured Chryseosolibacter sp.
AGGGAAAGGATCCCGTGACCTCTAAAAGGAAACCATCCAATTACGGACGGATCGACTTGGACAGATTCCTATAGATTATCGAACGAGTCGAAAGCCGTCTGAGTCAGCAAGCTTATAAACCTTAAATACATGACAATGTTCATCAAATTTCTTTTCGGGTTCTACTTTTTTCTTGCGCTGGCATGTATCCGCGCGGAAAATTCCGAAAGTAAGCAAACGATCCGATTGATCGTCAACCATTACAGAGTCCCTTGCGTGGGAGCGGGCACGCAGCTGTGCTATCTGGCAAAGGAGGGGGATGCGTCATCGTGGGAATATCTGTTCGAAGGAATAGACGGCTTCCGCTACGAGTGGGGCAAGATGTACGAACTGGAGGTGGAGAAGAGCCGGCGTAAAGACGTGAAGGCAGACCAATCTTCGGTTTCCTATAAGCTCATCAGAGTAATAGGCAGTGAAGATGCTGCCCCGGACGAGGCATTTCCGCTGATCGTTAAAGATGCCGATATGGTGGCGGTGAGGAAGTCTGACGATGGTGAGTTCAGTCTCCTTGGCCAGTATCCATTGCGTTGTGCCTCGGCTTCACTCTGCAAAGACCTGGATTCCAGGCTTACCAATGCTGTGACTGTCACAGGCATGTTCGCACATTCGGAGGACCGCCATTCCCTCATATTACAATCTCTTAAAAACTAGTGCTCAATCGCTATTTCAAAAATTTATCATATGAAAACTTTTAAATATCTTTTTTGTGTCGCCATGGTTGCGATGCTTTGCCCGCTCAGTCTGTCAGCGCAGGAGGGGGTTGGTCTTGAGAACGCCACGCCAAGGCAGGTAACTACTACGCTGCCCTTCAGCAGTACTCCGGTAAGTGTTAATGTTCTGGAGAAAAATGGCAAGCAATTTCTTGAGGGTGATATCATCATCAATCCGGATGCATCACCCGGTGGCCGGGGCGGCGCGGCGATAGTCGGGAGAAGTTACAGGTGGGGAAATTCAACCATACCTTATGTGATTGCCTCGGGTCATCCGAAGGCGGCGGACATCAGGTCTGCAATCTCCTACATCAACAGCAGCACCAACGTATGTATGGTGGCCAGAACAACGGAATCGGATTATCTGGAATATGTATACCTCGCAGGTGTCTGTGGGGCATCATATATCGGTAAGCAAGGCGGACGACAGGTCGTTGAGATTGGTGACCAGTGTGGTGATACGCGTGGCAGCACCGTACATGAGACGATGCACGCCATGGGATTTTATCATGAGCAGAGCAGAGACGACCGCGATACTTATGTGACGATCAATTTTGCCAACATCCAGTCACCGCATCAACACAATTTCGAGAAGTATAATCAGAGCTGGTATCATTGGTTATGGCCTGAGGGGCAAAATGTCGGAGCGTACGATTACGGGTCGATAATGCATTACGGCGGTACCGCGTTTGGCAAGCCCAACGGAAGCGGTGGAAGAATGACGACCATCGTACCAAAGACCAGCGGCGCTGCCATCGGACAGCGCAGCGCTATGAGCGCCCGTGACATCAGCAGCATCAATACACTCTACGCCAGAAGATCTGGCGGATGCCCGGCAGCTTCCACCACCGTGCCTGTCACTGCTTCAACCTCCAGTGCGTCGAGCATGCTGGCGGATGACCCTTCATCCTCTGGTACGTACGGGATCTCAAATGGCAGAATTAATATAGCTTATGATGTTGAGCTCGTGCCTCAGCAGACGGGCATGTCGTGCTGGGCTGCAGCTGCGGCAATGGTGGTAGGATGGAATGATCTCGTAAGTATTGACCCTTCGGAAATTGCGCGCGGAATAGGTTACTGGCATCAGTACGCGAGCGGGCTAGATGCAAGCGACACAACAATGTTCGCCTACTGGGGCCTTCGTCCCGAACCTCCGCTCTGTTATACCGTGATGGGATTTGCGGAAATGCTCAATGCGCATGGTCCGCTGTGGGTTGCCGGAGATCTTGGATCATCGGGCCGCGAACCACACGTCCGGGTCGTTGCGGGAATGCAGGGCGATGGCACACCCGATGGTACGATCCTCACAATCCACGATCCATGGCAAAGAGGCATGACAACGTTCAGAACGCCTAATACCGGCTCGACTTACACGATGACTTACAATGAGTTCATGGACAATCAGGAACGTCTCGCGATGCACGAAATCAATATTCCCGGCGCCATTTATATTGCCCACTTCTAGATCAAGACTAATACAAAGAATTATGTCAACCATGAAAGCTATTTGTTTGCTCCTGTGCCTGTGCTTTTTTCAACTTATCGCGCAGGCGCAGGAATCGCTGGAACCTGTAAATGACACCGCATCACTGATCGGTGACATACTGGGCGGCGATAAGGGAGTTACTGACGTCCGTTTGATTTCCGATACCGAAGAAGGAGCGATCGTCGAGGTAGACTTCAAGGGCTTTGAGGGAAAGTACACGGTAAAGGGTTTGATCCTCAACAAGCTTAAAAAACCAATTGCTGAAATTTCCTGCGAGCCGCAGACTCTCGCCAAGGCGAACGGAACAGCGGAATTGAAATTCCAATTCAAAGCGGGTAGCGGAAGCTATTCGAACAGTATGTTGGAGACGCACTTCCTGTCTATCGTCTTTTCCAAAAGCGACGGTTTGCTTAGCGGCCTCGACCTGGGAAGCGGTGACGTTCTGGCGGAAACTTATTTATATAAGATGAACAAGATGTGGCGTGTGGGCGGGAGTGAATCGATGATCATCACTGTCAAACTTACGCCGTTCAAATCCGCTGCCTCGATCAAGCCCTGATTCTATTTTAATAAGATTAATCAACGCAACAATGAAGATAATTCCGAAGATCATAATGATCCCTGTTTTATGGTTTGCCTTTGCGTTCCTTATTTACCTCCGGCGCGGGTTTCGCATCTCCCGTCCCCGAGGTTGATCCCGGATTCGCCGTACCTGGACTAGTGGTGCCGGTAGCTGTACCAGGGTTGGATATCGTACCTCTATCCGTCAGCACGCGGGACGGAAGCTTTACGCTCCTGATGACAACGGGCTGGTCTGTGCGCTTGGGCTTAACATGTGGTTGCGCGATGGTAATAATAATTCAGGATACTATTATTTTTTGCCCGCCGCGTATAGTTTAAGCTGGGTCGCGAGTACAGGCGAGTATGAATTTAGCGTCGCTTACAACGCCGCGACCGCGGACGGCAGAGGCAAGACAACCGTGACAGCTATTCTAAAGCCACGGCTGGGTTCCAACGAGCTGCGGTTCGCGCGCGACCTTATGAAATTGAACATCAAGGGCAAGCCCGAGGAGAAGTTTGGTGTAACTGAACTGATATCCGTTCCGATGGCGCAATCCCCGGATGTTTCATTCACCAACCTCGGGCAGTTTGACGTCGAAGCCAAAGACATCTCCATACGCGCACCTTCCGATCTGACAGATGCCATTTATATTTCATTTTCCACAAGCGGGATAGATAATAACATCGCCGTACAAACCGATGTTGTTAAAGAACATGCCCATCAGATCATCTATCCTGCTTGTGGAAAATGAAATATAAATGGCATCTGTCAGAT
>CBFGXV010000444.1:0-3569 GCA_965652755.1 uncultured Chryseosolibacter sp.
GGCTGGAATCACGTCAAGTACAATCCGCTCATAAAATTTGTAGGAGTGGCCTTCGCCATTGTTGTGCCGGCGTTGTTCGCCCTCATTCCCGTCTACATGTACATGAATCAATAGCCGCGCGCGAGTACCTTTACCTAACTGATTTAAAGCGAAACCCAACCTGTTGGCTGCGCTTAAGATAAATATTCAGACATGAAATTAGATTCTAAAATCCCCGAAGGACCGTTAGCGGAAAAGTGGTCGAAACACAAGTTCAATCTGAAATTGGTCAATCCGGCCAACAAAAGAAAATATGAGGTCATTGTGGTGGGCACGGGTCTCGCTGGCGCTTCGGCAGCGGCATCGCTTGCCGAACTCGGCTACAACGTGAAAGCGTTTTGCTTTCAGGATAGTCCACGCCGTGCGCACAGTATTGCAGCCCAGGGAGGGATCAACGCCGCCAAAAATTACCGCAACGATGGCGATAGTGTACATCGCCTGTTTTATGACACCATTAAGGGAGGCGATTATCGCGCGCGTGAGGGAAACGTTTACCGCCTTGCGGAAGTAAGTGTCGACATCATTGATCAGTGTGTCGCACAGGGCGTTCCCTTTGCACGTGAGTACGGAGGTTTGCTTGACAACCGCTCTTTCGGGGGAGCGCAGGTATCACGTACCTTCTATGCGCGCGGGCAGACTGGACAGCAGTTGCTGCTCGGCGCATACAGCGCGCTTAACCGCCAGATTGCTGCCGGCAAAGTAAAAATGTACAACCGCACAGAAATGCTCGACCTCGTCGTGAGCGATGGCAAGGCGCGCGGCATTATCACACGCGATCTCGTCACCGGCAAGATCGAAGCCCACAGCGGGCATGCGGTGCTTTTGTGCACAGGTGGCTATGGCAACGTCTTCTATCTCTCAACAAACGCGAAAGGTTCTAACGTCACGGCTGCATGGCGTGCGCATAAAAAAGGTGCCTTGTTTGGCAACCCTTGCTTTACGCAGATACACCCGACTTGCATTCCAGTCTCAGGGGAGCACCAGTCGAAGCTTACGCTGATGTCTGAGTCTTTGCGGAACGATGGACGCGTATGGGTACCAAAAACCGCTCGTCCGGGGCTTAAAGCAAAAGATGCTGTCAACATCCCCGAATCTGAAAGGGACTATTTCCTCGAGCGGAAATACCCCTCATTTGGAAACCTTGTTCCGCGCGACGTCGCATCAAGGAATGCAAAATACGCCTGCGATGAGGGTAAAGGAGTTGGATCCGGCCTGGCCGTGTTCCTCGACTTCGCTGATGCCATCAAACGGGATGGCAGAAAAATAATCGAAGCAAAATACGGCAACCTGTTTGACATGTATCAACAGATCACGGGCGACAATCCTTATGAAAGCCCGATGATGATCTTCCCCGCGGTACACTATACGATGGGCGGTCTTTGGGTGGATTACAACCTCTCGACGAATGTCCCGGGACTTTATGCGCTGGGCGAAGCGAACTTTTCCGATCACGGCGCGAACCGCCTCGGAGCAAGCGCGCTCATGCAGGGCCTTGCCGACGGATATTTCGTAATCCCTTACACCATTGGCGATTACCTCGCAAACCTCGGATGGAGCGAGAAAATATCCACCGATCATCCTGCCTTTAAGGAAGCCCTTGAAAATGTGCAGGGCCGTATCCAGAAGCTCCTCAGCATAAAAGGTCGCAAGACGGTGGATCAACTCCATCGCGAGCTCGGCCTTACCATGTGGGACTACTGTGGCATGTCCAGGACGGAAGAAGGTCTGCGCAAGGCAAAGGTGCGGATACAGGAACTGCGAAACGAATTCTGGCAGAATGTAAATATCCTCGGAAGCCCTAACGAGCTCAACCAGGAACTGGAGAAAGCAGGCAGGGTCGCAGATTTCATGGAGCTTGGTGAACTGATGGTAGATGATGCGCTTCACCGCTCGGAATCGTGTGGTGGCCACTTCCGCGAGGAATCACAGACGCCGGATGGAGAGGCTCTCCGCAAGGATGATGAGTTCGCCTATGTTGCCGCGTGGGAATACCAGGGAGACAACAAAGCCGAGACGCTCCACAAAGAAGAATTGTTGTTCGAGAACGTTAAGCTTACACAACGGAGTTATAAATAATAAGGCCATGCCGCAAGCATTTATGCTTCCAGCGAGCCACAAATTTTTAACAATTAAGAGATGAAAATTACACTTAAGGTCTGGAGGCAAAAAGATCATCAGTCGAAAGGGGAGTTCAGAACGTATCAATTGAATGAGGTTTCATCTGACATGTCTTTCCTGGAGATGTTTGATATCCTAAACCGCGACCTGATATTGAAAGGCGAAGACCCCGTTGCGTTTGATCATGATTGCAGGGAAGGGATCTGCGGCGCGTGCAGCATGTTTATCAACGGCCGTCCACACGGACCGTTGCAAACCACTACTTGTCAGCTTCATATGCGCAGCTTCCGGGACGGGGAGACTATCACCGTCGAACCATGGAGAGCGAAAGCATTCCCGGTAATCAAGGATCTGGTCGTGAATCGCGAAGCCTTCGAAAGGATCCAGCAGGCCGGTGGTTATATTTCTGTAAACACGGGTGGCGTGCCTGATGCAAACGAGATTGCTATTCCGAAAGTCAACGCCGACAAGGCATTTGACGCGGCGGCGTGTATCGGATGCGGTGCGTGTGTCGCGGCGTGCAAAAATGCTTCCGCCATGTTGTTTGTGAGCGCGAAGATCTCGCAACTGGCGCTGTTGCCTCAGGGGCAACCAGAACGAAAGACGCGCGTGGAGAATATGGTCGCGCAAATGGACAGCGAAGGATTCGGGTCGTGTACCAACACGCTCGCATGCGAGGCCGAATGTCCAAAAGGCATCAGTGTGTCAAACATCGCGCGCATGAACCGCGAGTATTACGGCGCGAAAGTGAAGTCCGAAAACATCTGATTTCACATTGCCTCTACGGGCAGGTTGTTGTGCCATCTCTCGAGGCGCCCGTTCATCATGTGGAACCACAACGGCGGCACGAGGGCAACGATGATCATGGTTGGATATCCAAACGGAAGCTGTGGACTCTCATCGTAGTGATCCAGCACCTGATAGCGTTTATGAGCATGAACGTGATGGTCAGAATGACGCTGTAGCTGGAATAAAAAGAAATTACTCAACACGTGACTCGCGTTCCATGAATGGCGCGGATTAACCCGTTCGTACCTTCCCGGCGATAACTGCTTTCGCGAGATTCCATAGTGTTCAACATAATTCACAAGCTCAAGGAGGGTAAAAGCCAGAAAGCTCTGCGTGAAAAAGAACACTGGTACTTCCCAGGCCGGCGCGCCGGAAGTCCAACTCACAACCCCTGTAAGAACAGCGCAGAAAATGACCGGGAGGATAGCAAACCCAACCATGCTGTTGTAAATACTGAAGGGGCTCCGGCCCTTGCGTCGAAGACTTTCAGCCTCCAGCTTCCAGGCGTGCCGGTATCCACCGAAAACCGAACGCACCCAAAAGCTGTAAAAGTTTTCATTCCTCCGCGCACTTGCCGGATCTTCAGGTGTCGCGACAGAAACATGGTGCCCGCGGTTATGCTC
>CBFGXV010000445.1:0-3558 GCA_965652755.1 uncultured Chryseosolibacter sp.
GCCCATCATGTGCTCATCGATACAGTTATCGACCACCTCTTTTACGAGGACGTAGATACCGTCGTCCTTCGAGGAGCCATCGCCAAGCTTTCCAATGTACATTCCCGGCCGGAGTCGGATGTGCTCACGCCAGTCAAGCGATTTTATGCTCGCTTCATTGTATTCAAACACCGTCGGTGATTTCTCAGATTTCGCCATACACTTCCCAGGATTGACAGACCGGACAATAGATTAAAAAAATCAACTCTAAGCTTAAAAAATGTAGAATCTGCCTAAATAAAGTGATTTTTCAGTTCTGACGCATCATTGCACTCAAAAGCAGCCCTACAAATTTCCATCAGGTGAAAGTCTTTAAAAGACTGGATCTCAGGCATCAAGATGCCGTTTATCAAACTGCTTGTTTAACGAAAAATTTTTGAACCACGAAGTAAACGGGCCACAATGCGGCCCAGAAAAGAATGAGAACAAGACTGCCGGTGAGATACATACCAACCAGGCTGTGGTCAAAGGCCTCGAGACTGTTGTAGACATTGAGCGCCTGCATCGCGAGGATCAGGAAGATGTTGATGGTGATTACCAGGCCATGAAACCATGCGCGAAGATTTTCCTCATCGGGAAACATCATTTTAAAGAGATAGACAAGCAGATTGATGAGAACAATGGCAATCATCAGGATATAGAATAACCATTCACGGCTTAGCGCGACCTTTTCATTCTCCTGGATGACAACCGACTCCGGTAGACTTGCATAAACGTAAAGCAGGTTTGCCAAAGCCACCAGGACAGATAGAAACCAGCCGGCCCTGAACATTTTAAGCGTCATGTTATTAGATTTGGTTGCAAATAAACAGAAAACATCTTGAACATTAATCCGATCGTTCTGTCCATCCCGGTTTTTTTCATCCTCATCGGGATAGAATTGCTGGTTGAGCGGTTTACGCACCGGAAGCTATACCGATTGCCCGATGCCATTTCCAATATCAGCTGCGGCATAACGTCCCAGCTTTCGGGATTGTTCCTGAAAATCCTGGCCGTAGGCGTGTACCAGTTCCTGTTCGAAAGATTTGCTTTGTTTACGCCTGACCACACCGCGTGGTGGTACTGGATCACACTCGCACTCCTGGTGGACCTCGCATACTATTGGGGGCACCGGTTGAGCCATGAGATCAATTTGTTCTGGGGCGGGCATGTGGTACATCATCAGAGCGAAGAGTATAACCTGTCCGTTGCGCTGCGACAGAGTTCGTTGCAGGTGGTCTGGACCTTTGCCTTCAACCTGCCCATCGCATTGCTGGGATTCCGCACGATCGATTTTGTGCTTGTAGCCGCCCTTAACACGTTGTATCAGTTCTGGATCCATACCGAGGCCATCAACAAATTACCGCGTTGGATCGAATTGATCTTTAATACGCCATCGCATCACCGGGTACATCACGGCCGCAATCCAAAGTATATTGATAAGAATCACGCGGGCTCGCTGATCATCTGGGACCGCATGTTCGGCACCTTTCAGGCTGAAGAAGAAAAGCCAACTTACGGAATAACAAAACCTTTGAAGAGCTGGAATGCTGTGTGGGCAAATATGAGTCACTACGCTGACATGGGTGTTGATCTCAGACGGATTCCGCGCTGGTCTGACAGGGTCAAATATCTGTTCATGAAACCTGGTTGGCTTCCGGATTACATGGGCGGCCCGCGTGCGGTGCCTGATGTCGATTCCGCGAGCTATCAGAAATACGATACGCCTTCTCCCCTTTCCCTCAATCTTTATGTGTTGTTTCAGTACGTTCTCTGTCTTGCGGGCACCGCGATCTTTCTGTTCAATGCCGATGATTTTTCAACGGGCGAACAAGTATTCATCACGATACTGATCACGATCACGGTAGTGAACTGCGGTGTCCTGTTCGAACAAAGAAAATGGGTCAAGTGGGCTGAATGGGCGCGCATTATCGCCTATCCCATCTTATTAAGCGCTCTTACATTTACATTTCAGCTCTCAAACTGGAATCACGGCATCTCGCTCGTATATTTGCTTATCTCGTTCACCTGGTTTTATTCGCTGCAAAGAAAACATGAACACCTTCAAGTCGCTTAGTATTTCTCTTCTCATGATATTTCTTTCCTGTGATAAACCTCTTCCTTCCCTCCAGGGGGTGGATCTGCAGCAGTGGGGACTGGACAAAAATGCATGTAACGGTGTTCGCGCCACCATGCGTGAATCGATCGACCGAGAGAAGGAAAAATTGCTTTCGCTCACACAAATGCAGGTCGTTGAACTTTTAGGCAGGCCGGATCGCAATGAATTGTCGACGCGGAATCAGAAATTCTTTTACTATTTTGTCGACCCGGGCCCGGCGTGTGGTAATCAGGCAGATTCAGCAGCGAAGAAGCTCGCCATACGATTCAATGCCATGGGTTTGGCGAAGGAAGTTGCCATAGAGTGAATTCGAATGACGAATGACGAGTGACGAATGACGAATGTTAATATTCATGGAGGGTAAAATTTCGGGGTAACGTTTACTATTAAGCGAAAAGACTGGATGAACATCAAACGAAATTGGCCGGTCATTCCTGGCTTCGACAGTTTAGATAATTTAAAATTCCAGGAATTGTCACAATTCAATAATTCACGGTGGTAAACGGATTGCAATTTTTATTCTAAGTCATGAAGAACGTAGCAGTGATCGGGTCGGGAACAATGGGAAATGGTATTGCGCATGTGTTTGCTCAGAACGGATTCAAGGTTTCGCTCATTGATGTTTCGGCGGAAGCATTAAAGAAGGCGCTGAATACGATCGAAAAGAATCTCGATCGCCAGGTGGCGAAGGAGGTGATCAGCCCGGATGTGAAGAAGACTGCCCTGGGGAATATTACCACTTATACAGAAATAAAAGAAGGTGTGAAGGAAGCTGCGTTGGTTGTTGAAGCGGCGACTGAAAATACGGATCTGAAATTAAAGATATTCAGAGAGCTCGACAATTCATGCGGGCAGAACGCCATCCTTGCATCTAACACATCATCCATCTCGATCACGAAGATCGCTTCAGTTACGGGAAGGGCTGATAAAGTGATCGGCATGCACTTTATGAATCCGGTTCCGGTGATGAAGCTCGTCGAGGTCATCCGCGGTTACAGTACATCGAACGAAGTGACGGAACAAGTCATGGCACTGGCGCGAACGTTGGGCAAGGTACCGGTAGAAGTAAACGACTATCCCGGGTTTGTCGCGAACAGGATATTGATGCCGATGATCAATGAGGCAGTGTATGCACTTTACGAGGGAGTTGCAGGCGTTGAGGAGATCGACACTGTCATGAAACTGGGAATGGCTCACCCGATGGGGCCACTACAACTTGCTGACTTCATCGGACTGGATGTTTGCCTTTCAATCCTGAACGTTCTTCATCAGGGATTCGGCAATCCGAAATACGCTGCCTGTCCATTGCTTGTCAATATGGTTCAGGCAAACCACAAAGGGGTCAAGACCGGAAGCGGATTCTATCAATACTCCGCCGGAAGCAAAGAACTTGTAGTCTCCCCTCGCTTTAATAAATAGAC
>CBFGXV010000446.1:0-3553 GCA_965652755.1 uncultured Chryseosolibacter sp.
GAATTCGTTCGCCTCGATGAAATTGCTGTAGCTGCGGTTCTTCACCATGCCCAGTGCAATTCCTTTATCGTTGAAGTATTCCGCTTTTGATTTTGCAGCGCTGTAATAAAGCAGCGGGCAATGTCCTGCACGCGAATAATGTACTTTCTTTTCGTTCGTGTCGACGATAAAAAAAGTAGCAGAGATAAATGACCCTCGCTCAAGGCAATAGACCAGCGCCTGATTTGCCTTACACATGAACTCATCGGGTTTGATACAATCCTGCGCCAGGCTGTGAAAAATACCCTTCATCTGAGACATATGGAACGCGGCCGTGGTCCCCTTACCGGATACGTCCGCAACAATGAGGGAGATCTTGTGGTCATTCATTCGCAAGGTGTCGTAATAATCGCCACCCACCTCATCCGCGGATTCCGAAAATGCCGCAATCTCGAAGTCAGGGTCTTTCTCGAGAACTTCCGGCAGCAAACTCTTCTGGACCGTTTTCGCGATCTTCAGCTCCTCCTTGTAACGTTCGTTCTGAAGCGCCTCTTCCATCAGCCGGAAATTCTCAATAGATATCCCTGCCTGATTGGAAAAGGTGGAAACAATCTTGGTCATCTCCCTGTTAAAACCGTCCGGCAACTCTTTCAGCAAAGCCAGCGTCCCGATATTTTCACCTTTCACATGGATCGGAAACGCGAGGATCGACCTGAAGCGCGATCCCTTGAGCGTGGCAAGATGTTTCGAAAGATTCTTGGTCTTGTCACTACCCTGATCCAGCACACCTTTGATATTCTTGATCTTGAGGTGGTTGATGATATCCTGCGACTCTTTTTCCGTGATCTTGTATGTAAAGACCTTCGGCGTCGGATTGTGGCCTTTCACCTCGAGCCAGGCGGCATCGGCAAAAACAGTACTGACGGATGTCTCCAGGAGGATATTGTAGACACTGTCTTCGTTCTGCTCGGTCTGGATCGACTGGCTGATGCGCTGGAAGTTCACAACCTCCTCGAGTTTTTGTTCGAATACCGAAGTGGTCGGCAGATTGAACAGGATGACGAGGAACGAAAAAATACTGTACACTGTCACAAACGTCATCAACGAAAGTATAAATACGTGCACCCTGTAATCCGTAAACTCTACATTCATGCCCGAGAGAACCTCAACCAGTGAGCTCGTGGTAAAGAAAATATACAGGAGGTAAAATACAGTGAGCAACAACAACAACAGACTTGTCCACTTCTGCCGGAAGTTCAGGTATGCAACCCACTTCATATTGGCCGACAACACAAGGCCGATAAGGACAAAGAAAGACAACATTCCCCAGTACAGTCCCTCGATGAACGGAAAGTCAAAGGCATTGTAAAGCAAGGACAACAGCAACGTCCATTCAAAGAAGCTCCAGAGACGCATCAACCATTTGGATTTCTGGTAAAGTATCAGGCGCTTCCACGCCGTAAAGGCCATTGTCAGAAATCCGATCATGAGGCCGAGATTGATCAGGTAGATCAGATCGATAAAAACGACATCAGTCGTGAGTCGCGTGGACCCGAGAAGGTATTCAATCAGTTTCAGGAAAAGAGAAACTACTGTTGCCACGAGGCCCGTCGCAAATACGCGCCATAACAGGTCGACGAAATTCAGAACATCGTCACGGTCGAACTTTAGCTTATAATAATAATATAGCGAGAGGATGAACAGGTCGAGGATGACATTGGGAAGCCATGAAGGTATTCCCGACACGATATTGTTACTCGAGCCAAATACAATGGAGATCTCGGCAACAACGAGCGCAAGCCAGGTGAGGACACCGACAGTGAAAAGCAACCTGATTATGGCTTTAGTGCGCATCGACGAATGAAAAGTCCGGGTTACAGCCGAAAAAATAAGCCAATCGTAGGACTGGCTCTGCAATAATATGAATAATTCAGCAAGTTTTTGGGAGGGGAGAAAGAGCGTCAACTCCTTCAATCGCCTTCATGATCTCGCCGGATTGTCATGGCAATCGCGCTGCCTATTTGCGGGTGTAGTTAGGAGCTTCGCTCGTTATGGTAACATCGTGCGGGTGGTTTTCGGTAAATCCGGCAGACGTTATCTGAACAAACCTGGCTTCCTTGAGTACTTCGACATTTTTGGCTCCGCAATAGCCCATCCCTGCCCGCAAACCTCCGACGAGCTGGTAAAGCACTTCCGAAACCAGACCTTTGAATGGTACCCGGCCGGAAATGCCTTCCGGGACCAGCTTCTTGATATCGTCCTCGACGTCCTGAAAATAGCGGTCTTTCGATCCATCCTCCATCGCTTCGATGGAACCCATGCCTCTGTACGACTTGAATTTTCTCCCCTCGTAGATGATCATCTCGCCCGGAGCTTCCTCTGTTCCAGCGAGCAGTGATCCGATCATGATGCTGTCAGCGCCTGCTGCGATTGCTTTTACAATATCCCCTGAGAACCGGATACCTCCGTCGGCAATGACCGGCACATCCGTATCTTTGAGCGCCCTGGCAGCTTCATAAACCGCAGAAAGCTGTGGCAGGCCCACGCCGGCAACAACTCGCGTTGTGCAGATACTTCCGGGACCCACACCGACTTTTACCGCGTCGGCGCCAACTTTTGCCAGCGCCTTCGCGCCCTCGCCTGTGGCAACGTTTCCAACGATCAGGTCCAATTCCGGATACTTCTTCTTTACGCGTTTGGTAGCTTCCATCACTCCCCTGGAATGTCCGTGAGCCGTATCGATGCTGATAACGTCGACACCCGCATTCTTTAGCGCCTCGATCCTATCAAGGATATCAGGGGTGACACCAACCGCCGCCCCTACGCGCAGCCGTCCAAAATTGTCCTGGCATGCGTTGGGTTTGTTCTTTCTCTTCTGTATGTCTTTGAAGGTGATGAGACCGGTGAGTTTCCCTTTCTTGTTGACGATGGGCAGTTTTTCGATCTTGTATTTTTTCAGGATGTCCTCGGCCTGGTCGAGCTTGATGCCCTCTGGCGCCGTGATCAGATTTTCCTTCGTCATGATCTGCTCCACAGGAACCCGCATGTCTTTCTGGAATCTCAGGTCCCGGTTTGTGATGATGCCCACCAGTTTGCCTTCTCCATCGAGGATCGGGATTCCTCCGATCTTTAACTCGCGCATGATGTTCTCAGCCTGCTGCACTGTTGAATCAATGGAAAGTGTGATTGGATCCCGGATCAAACCGCTTTGCGAGCGCTTTACCTTTCGAACCTCCTCGGCCTGCTGGTCGATTTTCATGTTCTTATGAATAAAGCCCAGTCCTCCTTCTAGGGCAACACTGATGGCCAGGTCCGCTTCGGTAACAGTGTCCATGGCGGCTGATACGATCGGAATATTCAAACGAATATTGCGGGTGAGCTGGCTGCTGGTGTCAGCTTCACGCGGAAGTATTTCGGAGTATGCGGGAACAAGAAGCACGTCGTCATAGGTGAGCGCTTCGTACAGGAACTTATTGCGGTCGATGGGCATAGCAAATAATTTACGATCCATTATTTGCCGGGCAAAGGTATAGTTTTATTTGCTATTTATCTAACCGGCATCAATTTTAAATCT
>CBFGXV010000447.1:0-3550 GCA_965652755.1 uncultured Chryseosolibacter sp.
GAGATAAAGAAAGAAGCGGTGAACATTCTGCAAAATCAGCGGAAAGGAATTTTCACCCAGATATGTTTTGCGCGGCTCGCCCACACCGCAGGCAGGAGGGTCAGCCCAGAAAGATTTATAGTATGCGCCGCGATAGTAATAACAGGTGAGTCTGAAACCACCTGGCGCCCACAGGATGAGCAGCGCAGGTGAGAATGGAATGATCAACGGCCACCATGCTGGCTGGGGGCCAAACCATGCGTGAGTAGGGTCGCCAAACAAGAGTGGCGAGTAAAATGGAGAAAGGTATGGGCCCGCCGAGTAATGATCACCTTGAAATGCGGCCCAGGTTGCATAAACAATGAACGCTGAGAGCACAAGAAAGACTGCCAGTGGTCGGCTCCACCAGATGTCTGTTCGCGCAGTCATTCCGAAACCAGTTTCCATAAGCGCTGGTCATTTTGATATGAGTTTAAATAAAAATCAGAATAAAAGCAACCGTTTGAAACGCATGGAAACGCAGAAATGGTATAAACCCGGGTCTTTCATCGCATTTTGCGCACGCCGGAAGAAGTGCCTCTGGCCAGAGGACTCCGCGCCGGTACAAGCTTTCTGACTGATCCGGTTTTAGACGGACGCCGGACGCGTTTTTGCTTGGCATTAGTTTTTTAGAATGTGGTGCGTCCCCTCATAAGATCAAAAGATGAAGACATTGATTGGCGTGCCTATGCATTAAATCTACGCTGCGGGAAGGTTTCCCGGATTTTTTACTTATTTTCAAAAACAAAATTACCTTCTGAAATGAGAAGCACCTGCTTTGCAGTAGTTTATTTACTTGCGCTGACATGCTATGCGCAGCACGCCAAGAATACGCTGGCCATGACCGTGTCGGGCACTGACAGGATCTCCGTTGTAAAGAGCAGTGTGCGGCTTGCTGAATGGCACGAAAAATCTTTCTGGCCTCTGTACGAAAAGTATCTGGCCGACGCCACCCCGGTGTATGCACTCACCTACCGCTCGTTGCAGGACCTCGCGGAAACAAACGCAAAAACAGACGAACAGGTCGCATTTGAGAACGGTTGGAATCTCCTTACTTACCGCAATGATGAACTTGATCTGCGAAAGAAATATTATCAGGAAGTGGGAGCAATCCTCAACGGCATTGTCGCGCTGCAGTTTCTTCAGACAGAAGCGATGATGGATATGCTGGAAAGCGCGCAGATATACAACAAGAGCAGTTGGAAAAAATATCGCTTTCATTCACAGTCCATGTCGCCGGAAAAAGTGAAAGAGGCAAAACACAATACGCTCTCCGCGGCGTTATCATTGCCCGAGGATAAAAGAGAGATCTTCTGGAACGTCTATAACCGTTATGAGGAAGAGAGTGACGCACTGCTTGGAGATGCATACAGCGTTTACAGTCTCTTTGCCAGCGATGCTGCCGACTTTACGCCAGCGCTTGCAAAACGACTTGGACACGATCTGCTTCACATCATGGAGCGCGAGGTACGACTTAAGGAAAGGTATTTTCTGGAAATGAATTCGCTTGTCGGGTCGACAACAGCGGCGCGTTTCCTCGCATGGGAAGACTATTATTCCCTCGTATCCAAGATGTACGCCTGGGCTGATAAATAATCGAAATCAATTTTGCATCCCTTCTGTTGCGGGGCCGTCACGCGCAACAGAGCGCCATTTGCATTTTGCAGTTAATGTCCTATATTGAGAGCAAACCTCATCGGGACGCCGCATGCACGAACTCCACCTGGCAGATTACACAGTCTTCTTCATCTATTTTATAATTGTCAGCGCTTACGGGATTTATATTTACTACAGAAAGAAATCCAAGCGAATGGACTCGCGGGAATTTTTTCTGGCCGAAGGTTCGCTTACCTGGTGGGCTATTGGCGCATCGCTGATTGCATCGAATATTTCCGCCGAGCATTTTATAGGGATGTCGGGTTCAGGATTTGCCCTGGGATTAGCCATCTCGACCTATGAATGGATGGCCGCAGCCACGCTGATCATCGTCGCCGTTTTCTTCCTGCCTGTCTATCTCAAGAACCGGATCTACACCATGCCGCAATTCCTTGAGCAACGGTATAACGGTACCGTCAGCACGATCATGGCGATCTTCTGGCTTCTCGTATATGTGTTTGTCAATCTGACGTCAATCATCTATCTCGGGGCTCTTGCCATCACTGCGATTTCCGGAATCAGTTTCCTCACTTGTATCATCGGACTTGGTATCTTTTCTATCGTTGTAACAGTTGGCGGCATGAAAGTAATCGGATATACCGACGTGATCCAGGTGGCCGTGCTCATCATCGGCGGGCTGGTTACAACCTACCTTGCATTGAACCTCGTGTCTGAACACTTCGGATACGGTGAAGATGTATTCGCCGGCGCGAAGTTGTTGTATCAGAAAGCTGATTCTCATTTTCACATGATCTTTGATTCCTCGCATAAGTATTATATGGATCTTCCGGGCTTATCCGTTCTGATAGGAGGGATGTGGATCAACAACCTGAATTATTGGGGGTGTAATCAATACATCATTCAACGCGCCCTTGGCGCCGACCTGAAAACCGCCCGTAGCGGAATACTCTTTGCGGCGTTCCTGAAATTACTCGTCCCGGTGATTGCCGTGCTTCCTGGTATCGCGGCATACGTGCTGTTTCAGGAAGGACTCTTTCAAGCGGAAATGGTGAATGAGAGTGGTGTTGTAAAACCCGACCATGCGTATCCGACGCTGCTGAATCTTCTTCCTCCCGGGCTGAAAGGTCTGGCTTTCGCAGCGCTCACGGCAGCCATCGTCGCGTCCCTCGCAGGCAAGGCCAACAGCATTGCAACGATCTTCTCTCTCGACATTTACAAAAAATTCTTTCACCGCTCCGCCACAGAGAGGCAACTCGTCCTTACCGGAAGGTGGACCGTAGTTATTTCCATGGCCATCGCGTCACTGGTAGCCCCGGCGTTGCGGAATCTTGATCAGGCCTACCAGTTCATTCAGGAATACGTCGGCTTTATTTCGCCGGGCGTCCTTGCTATCTTTCTTTTGGGCTTCTTCTGGCGCCGCGCGACAGCATCGGCCGCACTTACCGCCGCGCTGCTGACTATCCCCTTGTCAACGCTGCTCAAATATCTTCCTTACTGGACGGGAGGAGCTTTCCCTGACTATCCTTTCCTCGACAGGATGACCATCGTCTTTGTGACACTCATCTTTTTGATGGTTGTTATCAGCCTTCTCGACAAAAGGAGCAAGACACAACCTGTGACGATCGACATTGACCCGAAGATGTTCCGGGTAACGCCCGCGTTTGCGGCGGGCTCCGTGCTGATCCTGGGAATTTTAACGGCTCTTTATACTGCCTTCTGGTAAGATTCAAGGTTTTTTGGCGCGATAATTTTATTCCGGCTATTTTGTATATTTGTTGATAATCCGTCCTTTTATGAAAAACAACTCCTTTTCCGAAAAAGAGATTAATCCCTTAAAAAGCATCGAACAGTGGGAAGACGACGTCCTGGAACGGTATCCTGAGGCAAATCAGCCTGCGAAAACCAAAGAAGAATT
>CBFGXV010000448.1:0-3549 GCA_965652755.1 uncultured Chryseosolibacter sp.
CACAGTCCGTTGCCTGCGTGCTCGGGTAACTGGCTTCCGGCATAGTCCGGATCAATGAGTGTTCTTGAATCCGCCTTCAGGTCTCCGTTCGTGTCGGTGGTCATCCACAGCGCCTCTTCTGCCACCATGAGCAAACCACCTTTGACCACGGCAAGTGCTCTTGGCAGGATGAGCGAGTCCATGTAGACAGTGCTCACATCCATCGTTCCGTCTCCGTCCATGTCCTGCAACACAGAGATACGGCCGAGGGGTTCGCGCTCACCTTCGCCTTCCATGTTCGGCATATAGGATCGCATCTCAACAACCCACAGGCGTCCGTCTTCATCAAAGGTACAGACAACGGGATCCTGCACCATCGGCTCCGCGGCAACAAGTTCTAGTTTCAATCCTGGTTCAACCTGAAAAGTTTCAAGCTCTTCCGCAGGGCTGCGTTCCGGCGAGGGAGCGTCAGTCGAACTTTTTGTTTCCACGGATGTACAGCTGTACAACGTGAGAATTGATATCAGAATACAAGCTGATGTGAAGTAAATATTTGTCAATGCTCGTGAGACCCGGGTGCCGCGCGGGCACCTTTCAAAGTCCATCCTCCTATGATACATCCTTAGATCTTTTTAACGTCGGGATGTACCCAGGGTTTGCGATAGTTCCGTTCAAGAAGTTTTGTGGCCTCGGGATCATTGACGACGATACGTTTTGCAGGATCATAGACAACAGGCCTGCCGAGTTGCATGGAGATGTTTGCCAGGATACAGCTCGCAGTTGAGATGTGTCCATCCTCGATGTCAGCCACAGGTCTTCCTTTGTCTGCGATGGCTTTCAGGAAATCAAGCATGTGAAGTCTGGTTGCAGGCGCTGCATTGAGTTCGATCCTCTCTTCAGTGAGGTCCTCGGGGTACTTCTCTTTTTCATAGACAACATCCTTGTGGATCTTCGCGCCGTCTCCGACGGGAGTAAAATCATATTTCATGGTGCTTCCGCGCAATGTTCCTTTTTCACCGTAGAGCACAAAGGCCCAGGGATATTCGGGATCCGCAGGAGTTCCCCAGGTCCGGTGCTGCCACACGCAGTTGAGACCGTCGTATTTGAAGATGGCGGACTGTGTGTCCGAAATGTTCGATTTACCTTCTTTCTGAACGTATATTCCACCCGTTGACGAGATGCTCTTCGGCCAGCCCAGGTCCAGCAGCCAGCGCACGGTATCAAACATATGGATACACATGTCGCCTGTGATGCCGTTGCCGTATTCCATGAATGTTCGCCACCACCGCGTATGGGGAAGTCCGTCGTATGCGCGCATTGGCGCCGGACCTGTCCACATTTCCCAGTCGAGGAAATCAGGCACGGGTTGCGGGGTAAGGGGTCCGTTGTGCCGCATATGATAGTAGCAGCACATCTCCACGTGTGAGATCCTGCCCAGGAGGCCAGCGTCTACGATATTTTTCTTCGCGTCGATCAGGTGCGGTGTGCTTTTCCGCTGCGTGCCCACTTGTACTACCTTGTTGTACTTGCGCGCGGCGGCGACCATCGCTTCACCTTCCGCAACGTCAACGCTGATTGGTTTCTGAACGTACACATGCGCGCCTGCCTTCACCGCATCGATCATTTGCAATGCATGCCAGTGGTCCGGAGTTCCGATGAGCACGATGTCCAGCTCATTTTCCGAAAGTAGCTTGCGATAATCGTTGTAAAGCTTCGGCGACTTTCCAGACTTCTGCCTTTGCTTGACGATGGCGGCGGCGCCGGCCAGCATGTTCTTGTCCACATCACAAAGCGCCACGACGTCTACCGGTGCAACCTGCATCAGGCGAAACAGATCACTCTTACCATACCAGCCCGAGCCGATCAACCCGACCTTCAGCGTTTGCTGCGGATTGATGATGTCCAGACCATAGGCCCCGAAAGAGGTGAGTGCAAGGGAAGCGGTGGCTCCCTGAAGAAAACGTCGGCGGTTGATGTTGAAATCCTTCATTTATTTGTCGTAAGGTTTTGTGAATCAGAATTTTTGACTGGATGGTCGATCTTCCAAACGAACTAAAATAGGTCTTATAAAATTCTTTGGCAAGCGATCGCCGGATTTGAGGGGATTCTTTTTCACAGGCGGTAGCCTGAGCGTTTTGTGTCGCTCATTGCTGATGGTGAACCAGTTTGGCAGATTTCTGTTGATTGCGACATCTTCACCCGGGGTTCCCGTGAGACCTGCACGCTACAGCGAAATTATTGAAACAGGGATAGCTGGAATTTCTGATGCACCTTGGGTTCGATCCTCCGCGATACATGCACCCTGTTTACGCTTTCGCGAATATGATAAAGACGCGTCTCCCTGTCGCGCGAGGCAATGATTATTTCAGTGCTACCGGCTATTCGCGAGAAAACATTCCGCACAAGCTTGGGGGAATTATTGTCGCGCGACAAATGCGAAAGGAACAGGTGGCTCATGTAAGGTGGGCGATATTTCGCAAACAGTTCGAGCGCCTGGTCATTTGACATGTGTCCGTAATTGCTCCTTATCCGGTTCTTGAGGTGGATGGGATAACTTCCATTGGTGAGAAGATCCTCGTCGTAATTCGCTTCGAGGAATGCTGCGTGGCATTGCTGAAAGTGTTTTATGACGTGTTCGCACGGACTCCCGATGTCGGTGAAGACCCCGACTTTTACCTTCTCACACTCCACGATAAAACTTTGAGGATCAGAGGCATCATGTAGTTTTGGAAAAGCTGTGATTGAAAGGTTCCCCACACTCACCGGGTCATAACTCCGCATTGAAAAGATAAGATCCTCGCGCACTTGCAGCCGTCCATTCTGAAGTGTCTGCGGCGTGATGTAAACGGGAATCTGATATTTTTTTGACAATCCGGAAACTCCGTGGATGTGATCGCCGTGTTCATGCGAAACAAAAATGGCTTTTATCTTCTTTATGGATAGGCCGACACGTTTGAGTCGTTTGACAGTTTCGCGGCAGGATAGTCCGCCATCGACAAGGATGGCTTCATCCTGATTTCCCAGATAATAACAATTTGCGTTGCTTCCCGAGTTGAGCGAACAGATGAACATTGACATACCGGCGTCAAGGTAAACTGTTTTTTTGTAACCGGGGCATTAAAAAATCAAAACATTGTGCACGCGAAATTAAATGACATGACTTGTCAAATTTTCGGGACGAAGATTCTCTTTCGTTCCGGCGGGCGCACAATGCTCTGACGTGTTTTTAGAAATTAGCCTGCACCTGTAGCCTGAGTAGACTTCCTTCCTGTAAATTATCCGGTACCCCGGCGTCCTCAAATCTTCTTTTCGAGATGGTGTACATGGCAACGAGCTCAAGGTTCTTGATCGGTTGCCATTCGAAACCTACTTCGAATTCGTTCACTGTGTAACTTCTCGCATCCCGCTCATGCTTCTTGCCGCCATCATAATAGTGGTAACGTGCAAATGGAATCAACAATTGATCTTTCAACTTTAACATATAGGATCCGAGTACATATCCGCCCTCAAGGTCTTGCTGGTCGATTGAATTGGTCTCTTTGTTGTACTCAGGTCCGGTGCCCACATTGT
>CBFGXV010000449.1:0-3546 GCA_965652755.1 uncultured Chryseosolibacter sp.
AGAATTGCGTTATGTACAATACAACCGCCAACGCATGATCATCGGAACACCTGACATCGTGAAGGAAAAATTTACGGCGCTTGCTGAAGATTTCGAAGTCGATGAAATTGTGGTAGCTACTTTCGCTGACACGAAAGAAGACCGCCTGCGGTCATACGAATTACTCGCCGGTCTCTTTAACATCAGTTCCCGTGTTACCGCAGCATACGAAGATAGGCAAGCTTCATAAGCAGCCGCTGTCATCGGCACGGTGAATTCGACTTGGTAAGCCCGACAGTCATTATCATAGTTTCTGTTGCGAACAGAGTTCAAACTACCTTGCCGGCGACTATTTCCCTATTCCCTATTTCCTTATAACTTTGGCCTCTGGTAAATGATTACTCTATGGCTCTTGTAGAACTGGTAATGCCGAAAATGGGTGAAAGTATAGTTGAAGCCACAATATTGCATTGGCTGAAGAACCCCGGTGACAAGATCGAACAGGATGAGTCCGTCCTGGAAGTAGCCACTGACAAAGTTGACACCGAGGTCCCCTCAACGCATGGGGGAGTCCTTAAGGAAATACTGGCCCGCGAGGGTGAAGTGATCAAGGTAGGCAAAGCAATAGCAATCATTGCCACGGATACGCCGGATGAAGTCGCGCCAGCCGCGCCAAAAGATGAAAGCGAAGTACCCGAGGAAGAGATGGTTGCTGTGGAAGCTAAGGACGACATACAATCGAATGGCTCCAACGGTGCGCAGTATGCGGCGGGTTTGAAATTACAGGGACGTTTTTATTCTCCATTGGTAAGGAATATCGCCAGGGAGGAGAACATCGACGTCGCAGAACTTGAAAGCATTTCCGGTTCAGGCGCTGAAGGCAGAGTAACAAAGAAAGATATCATCGCATACGTGCAGAATCGCAAGCTTGGAGCTTCCCTGCGCGGCGGTGTTTCACGGGCGGATTCTGCTCCGCAACGTGTCCCGGTGTCCGTAAGTGGCGGAGATGAGATCATCCAGATGGACAGGATGCGCAAGATGATCGCCGAACGGATGGTGGATTCCAAACGGATCTCGCCGCATGTAACTTCATTTGTTGAAGCCGACGTCACCACGATCGTTTACTGGCGGAACAAATGGAAGAATGAGTTTCAGAAACAGGAAGGCGACGCGCTCACCTTTACGCCTGTCTTTATCGAGGCTGTGATGCTGGCCATCAAGGATTTTCCGATGATCAATGTACAGGTAGACGGCGATCGCATAATCAAAAAAAAAGATATCAATATCGGCATGGCGGTGGCGCTTCCCACGGGCAATCTCATCGTACCCGTTATTCGCAATGCGGATCAGTACAGCCTTCGCGGCCTGGTAAAGGCTGTCAACGATCTGGCAAGGCGCGCAAGAGAGAACAAGTTAAAACCGGATGACCTGGCGGGTGGAACATTTACCGTCTCCAACGTAGGGTCTTTCGGCAATGTCATGGGCACACCCATCATCATGCAACCGCAGGTCGCCATCCTCGCGCTTGGTGCAGTTGTCAAAAAGCCCGCGGTTGTCGAAACACCGTATGGTGATAGCATCGGCATCAGACACAAGATGTTCCTCTCCCATTCCTATGATCACCGCGTGGTCGATGGAGCGCTCGGGGGAAGTTTTGTCAGAAGGGTGGCGGATTATCTCGAGCGGTTTGACACGAACAGGTCCATCTAGCTGATCCCGGCCCTTGCGGCTAACAGCAGATTGCAGGCCTCGTGACGCCTGGTGTCTGCAGCGGATATTCATAGCGAAAAAAATGTCCTGAACGCAGAAATATGCGATGATTGAAACTAGTGCTTCAGCACAAGAAAGCCATTCACTTTCTGTGCATCCTTTTCAGTTTGCAGGACATAGAAGTACGCCTTCTTCCCCGATTGCCACATCCGGAACACCGGATCCCGTTCTCCAGATCGTGCTGCTCGTGCCCGCCTCAAGCGCCTTCCATTGGGGGAACATCCAGTAATAGAATAGCAGGTCATCTGTATCAAAAACGAGCAGGCCGTTTTCAGAAGCGGAAAGATTCGCGGTAAACGCCGGGGCAGTTCTTTGTGAGGTGCTCAAACGGGGAGCAAGAAATCCCTGGTTGTTTGAGGGCGATTTGAGATCGAGAACCGCCCGCGCGTTCGGTTGTTGGGTGCCGATCCCCACCTGTGCGCGCAAAGTCATTGATAAGACCAATGACAGGACCGTGAGGCAAAGTACTTTCATGAGTGGGGTTTTATGAGATAATCAAATGGTAATTTACTACCTGCCGCTTGAATTCGGTATGATTATTAATAAAACTTACATGGGTAATGTAACCCGAAAGCCGTTTTTAGGGTTATTTTTGGGCTTGAAACCGCGAAAAAAATGAAATTTGGAACAAAAGCTGTACATGCCGGCGTGACGCCGGACCCGTCTACCGGAGCGATCATGACCCCCATTTACCAAACGTCAACATTCGTTCAGGAATCGCCTTCCAAACACAAAGGCTACGCGTACGCCCGGGGCACAAATCCCACCCGCAACGCACTTCAAGGCAGCCTTGCCGCGCTGGAGAACGGCAAGTTCGCCATCTGCTTTTCATCCGGCATGGGTGCGACCGACGCGGTGATCAAGTTGCTGAATCCCGGTGACGAGGTCATCACAAGCAATGACCTGTACGGCGGATCATACAGGATGTTCAAAAGGGTCTTTGAAAAATTTGGGATCAAATTTCATTTCATCGATCTCACAAAAGCCTCGAACATCGAACCGCTGATCAATCCTGACACCAGGCTCTTCTGGCTGGAGACGCCGACCAACCCACTGATGAACATCGTCGACATCAAGGCTTGCTGCGACATGGCGAAAAAACACAAGATCACAGTAGCGGTCGACAATACGTTTGCCTCTCCTTATCTCCAGAACCCTCTCGACCTGGGCGCAGATATCGTCATGCACTCGGTTACAAAATATCTCGCCGGACATTCCGACGTAATCATGGGTGCGCTGGTGATGAACGATGAAAAATTATATCAGGATCTGGCTTTCATTATGAATTCCTGCGGGGCGGTACCAGGTCCGCAGGATTCGTTTCTTGTGCTGCGTGGAATAAAGACATTACACCTTCGCATGGAACGTCATTGTTACAACGGACGAAAGATCGCCGAATACCTGCGCAATCATCCGAAAATCGGGAAAGTTTACTGGCCGGGCTTCCAGGATCATCCCAACCATGAGATCGCCAAAAAACAAATGCGCGATTTCGGCGGCATGTTGTCTTTCACGCTGCGCGACGACAGCGTTCAAACCGCCACACGTCTGATGGAAAGCGTGGAGCTCTTCTCTCTTGCAGAATCCCTTGGCGGCGTTGAATCACTCATCAATCATCCGGCTTCTATGACGCATGCCAGTATCCCGAAGGAAGAGAGACTTAAAGGGGGGCTCGTCGACTCACTTATCCGCCTCAGCATTGGCGTTGAAGATGCAGAAGATCTGATCGCCGACCTTGATCAAGCCCTTAACAAATTGCAGTAAAAATGCTGACGTAAGGCAGCACCAGCCACTATG
>CBFGXV010000450.1:0-3539 GCA_965652755.1 uncultured Chryseosolibacter sp.
TTGGCGACGATCGCCATTAGAAGACCAAGACCGAACAACAATGCGACCAGATCGATCACGTATGCCAGGATCCGTTCGCGCAGATCGGCAAGTTCATATTGCAAAACAACATTCTGCGTTGTCTTTATTTCTATAATTTTCATTATTATTATCTCGAAAGACCAGATACCTGAATACGGATGAAAGAATCGCGCTTTATTGCTCAAAATAAAGAAAAGTGGCAGGAATCCGAAACGCTCCTGAAGGAAAGTGACAAAGACCCGGAGAAATTGAGCAACCTCTTTACCCAGGTAATCGATGATCTTTCCTATTCCCGAACGTACTATCCGAACCGATCCGTCCGCGTTTATCTCAACAAGATAGCGCGCGAATATTTTTCCATCATCTACAGCCTTCAGAAACACCGAAAGAATACCTTCCGTAATTTCTGGGTGGATGAACTACCCCAGATTGTGTATCAGAGCCGTCGACCCCTTCTCATCTCGTTGATCATATTTCTTACAGCCGGGGCGATCGGTGTGTTTTCCTCAATGAACGATCCCCAGTTTACGAGCACCATTCTGGGTGAGCAATATGTTTTGATGACCAAGGCAAATATCGAGAAAGGCGATCCGATGGCGGTCTATAAAGAAGCGCATCAGGTTGAAATGTTCCTCGGCATCACCTTTAACAACCTGATGGTGGCATTCCGTACCTACGTGTTTGGCATCTTTCTTTCCATCGGAACAGTAGCCATACTGTTGTATAACGGCATAATGGTTGGATGCTTTCAGTTCTTTTTTATTGAACGCGGTCTTTTCGCCGAGTCTGCACTAACAATCTGGCTGCACGGCACCCTTGAGATATCATCCATCGTGCTGGCGGGCGGGGCCGGCTTGACCCTTGGAAGTGGCTTGTTATTTCCCGGAACGTACTCGCGTCTGCAGGCCTTCCAAATCACCGCCGTGCGTTCGCTGAAGCTGATGCTCGGCATTGCACCCATCTTCGTCTTCGCCGGATTAATTGAAAGCTTCCTTACACGGTACACCGATGTGCCTGACCTGCTTCGACTGTTTTTGATACTTTGTTCAGCCGCCTTCATCATCGGTTACTTTGTTTACTATCCATGGATGAAATCGCGCAAAGGATTTGATCATCCGCTGGAGCAGGAAAAACTTCCCGCCACTGATATGGCGCCAATCACAGTGAGCCGCATCAAAAATAACGGCGAGATTATCAAAGATGCTTTTACTTTCTATACGAGGGCTTCTTCGCCGATGTTTCGGTGCGTTGTACTTGTTACGCTGGCCATGTGCACAGCGGAGTTCTTTTCGCCGGAAGAAAGATCAGTTGCATACGAAGCGTTTGAACCGCTCCTGTATTTGCTTTACAACATGTATTATGGGATGAAGACGAACTCGCTGATCTTCCTCGCAATCAATACGCTGGGGTCTTCGCTTATTCTGTACAGGGTTTTTACGCTCATGCAAGAGGAGTTGAATTCGCAGCGGAGACCGTTGGTTGATGTAGGGCTGTTCATTAAAACCGTCGTCCCGGTTACGGCGATCTATGCGCTGTTGTACTGGCTCGATCAATGGGGAGTTTTGCTCGTGGCTTTGACGATCAGTATTTTTCTGCTGCTCGCATTTGTCCAGTTCATCGAGCGAAGTAGTCCCCAGGAAAGCGTAGCCAGAACCATTCATTTGTGCACCGGGAACTTTGGCCAGCTTATGGGCCTGCACTTTGTTTTGTTAATGATGACCTTTTCGTTTTTGCTAATCCTTTCAGCACCGTTGTTGTACATGAACACGACGATTCTCCAATGGAACTTTGCCGAAACGGACGTTTGGTCTCGCAGTATCGTCCGCTTTCTCGAGATATTTTTTAAATTGATCGCCTTGAACCTCGTGATTCCGGTGTTTGCCAGCAGTGTTGCCTTTCTTTATTTCTCCCTGCGCGAAATTGATAGCGCGGAAAACCTCAAACAGTCTATTGCCATGGTGGGCAACAAAAGCGTGAAGGGTCGCCTATGAGACAGATACTATTTTTAGCAACCCTGCTGTTCTGTCTGTATCTTCCGGGCTATGCGCAACAGGATTCGTTGCAGGAAGTAGAGATCGAACCTTTTGACCCGGAATCGGGTGATCGATACGACCATGTGCTCGTTTCCCCTGAAGAACTCGAGACTATTTCTACCTATCGGTCGAAAGATCTCAAAGTGACGAAGTTTGATGACCAAAAGTGGAAATCGATCGTGAATGGCATCGACTACAAGGAAGAAGATCAGGAGGAGTCTGAGAAGGAGGAAGCGGAAGAGGAAAAACGGTCGGCGCCGTGGCAGGGTCAGGCCTTGAAGGTCATTTCATTTGCTGTCATCGCCGCGCTGCTCGTTGCTGTTATCTATTATGTCACACGTTTCATTTCGTTAGACGCCAAAATCGAGCGGGTCAAGCTGGACACAGAGAACCTGGAGGCGCAGGTTGACGATATCACCGAGCTCGACATCAGGCAATTGCTTGACCAGGCAAAACGCGACGGGAACTACAAGCTTGCCGTGAGACTTTATTACCTCGACCTGCTGAAAAAGCTCAATGACAGGGGGGCGATTGTCTGGAAAAAAGACAAGACGAACCGTGACTACCTGTCTGAATTGTTTTCAGCCAATCTCTTTTTTAACGAAGTGAGAAGGCTTACGCTATCGTACGAGGCTGTCTGGTATGGAGATCACGACCTCACGCCAGAAACATTTCAGTTCCTTACGACGCAGTTTGAGAATGTGTACGGCCAGATCAATATGAACGGAACGACATGAGGGAAACGAAAGTCCGTATTATAGTCATCATTGCGTTCGTCACCATCGGGGCGTTGCTTTACTGGATTTTTAGTGAAGCGCCAAAACGCCATCAGTGGTTTGAGAACTACCGTGCTTCCAGCGAAGAACCGTATGGCGCCGCCTTCATTCAGAAGATGCTGCAGGGCTATCGTCCGGGTAGCGATTTTATTCTCAACGAGAAAACCCCGTTGCACAAGCTACTGCAGGACGTTGATAATGTTGAGAACACGGACTATATACTCATTGGCCACAATGTATTTCTCGATGAAGAAAGCACTACTGCGCTTGCAAAATTCTTAGAGCGTGGGGGCAACGCCTTCATCGCCACGCTTATGCCACCGGAGCAGATATTGATGGCAGTTTACTTTCAGGAATGCCGTACTCCAATCGAGTTCATTGAACGCAGGACGCAGGAGGTGAGCATGAACTTCTTCCACCCCTCGCTAGAAGGTGATAGGGGCGGACCCTATCGTTTCCGCATGGGTGTCGAAGAATTTCCGTACTCATGGGATTATATCTCCGAGGCAGTGTTTTGCGATTCCACCCGCTCCATAACACCGCTTGGATTTCAAAACGACGATCATGTTAACTTCATTCGCATTTCCGTCGGGCGGGGCTACCTGTACCTGCACAGCAATCCCATTGCGTTCACCAACTACTTTATGCTTAAGGAGGAAAACGTACGTTATGCGGCAGGTGCGTTCTCGCACCTGGATGGGAAAGACAT
>CBFGXV010000451.1:0-3532 GCA_965652755.1 uncultured Chryseosolibacter sp.
ATATAAACTTTTAAAAATGCTATCACTATCGAACATCTTAAAACTTAATTCCATCAGCTCGGGAGCAACCGGGCTGATACTTGCCTTATTCACAAAAACTATTGCACGCATTTTTGGTGTATGCCAATTTCAACATGATCAAACGTACCTTGCAGCGAAAACTGAAAGAGAAGGCATCAGCTTTCAGCAGATTGCAAACGAAGTACGCAAGGATCTGGCGGTGTGCTACTGTCATCCGGCAACTATCAGGTGAAAGCCATTGCACATATGTTAGGATACAAGGAACAGACTGCCTTGATCCGGGCATTTATAAAGATGGACGGGAAAAACGCCCGGCGACTCCATGCCGCCTGGCCGGCAACCGAGCCACAAAATTTAACGGCGTCATCAATCATCCAATTCGGTCATTTTTCTTGCTATTGTTGATTTCAATTGCTAATATTTGTGAAAGTACAGCAAACCCATCCTCATCCAATCTCTCCCGCTAGCCTTTCGGGTATGGATGTTTGTTTTTACGCCCCGCTTTAACATTCATCCATTTGTGCCGGAGCGGATCCGGCACTCATCGAAGCAGCAATTATGCGAAAGTTTATGACGATCAATCAGGCCGTCGGACTTTCACCAAGAATAAATCAATATGAGATGATGCGTAAAACAAACTATGCGGGTTTTTTCATCGTGCTCTTTTTCCTTGGCTGTGTGGATGAAGATTGCAAAAAAGTTACAAGCGTAGCTCCCGTGTTCTCTGCTGCCATGGAGTTTCCGGAGACGTTTGACGAATATGTGTCAAACAACCAAAATCTTTTTGATGAGGATTTTTTCAGATGTCTTAATCAGCGGCTGGTTGAGATCAAGAAGAATCTCGACAAAAAAACTGAAGAATGCGAAAAGCAGTTTGACGGTAGCGATGGTTGGGTAGGTTGTTATAACGAAAATATCCTTGGACCCGAAAACCTTTTGATGATCCTCGGCACGATCAAACGGGTGACGGCAGGAGAAACACGGTGGGCTGACACGAACACCGGGCTAAGCCTCGCCGTAATGAAATCCTCCGACCCGGAAAGCTGGGAGCGACTGGTGGTTGTGTTCAACGAATATGAAGCCGACACATACTGCACATTTTGCGAATCAGAGCGATGTTTTTTGGGCATCTGCCGTTGATATCAGAAACTCTCGACCAGGGAAACAAATCATACGAGGGAATCATCGCATGTCGCATTTGCGAGTTAACGAATGAAAGCTTGGCCGGCCGCATCACAAGTTCAGCCAATAGGTAAACTTGAAGACCAGCGCGCGGTTCTTGCTTGCAAAGTGTTGGGGAAAATAGTTTTCGGTATAAACAACAAAAAGATCTGAAGCTGGTTTGTACCTCCATTGAAACCTGACGTTAAGGTTCATGTTGTCCAGCAGATTGTTATATTGAAAATATGTCGTTAGAAACAGCCTGTCGGTGAATGTCAGATCGATACGCGGACCGATCAGAAACAATTTCTCCTGGCCGTAATTTCCAGCGAGATCAACATCATTGTAGTCCACCAACAGGGAAATATTTCCATAAGGCTGATAGCGCACCTTGAACAGTCCGTTTACGTTGAAATTCGTTCCATTGTAAAAACCTCCGTACGTACTTTGGACCGCATAGTTAAAGATCTTGCGCGTGTTGCTCTTGAAACTGGCTGACACCGTATGCCAGTTGTATTCTTCTCCTGTGAGGAAACGCGTGTAGTCACCCACCGGGTTGAAGTCGTTTGTCAGCCTTTGAAAAATATAATTGTAACCCAGTTCGATGATCGCTGTATTGATGAAATTAAAACTGTATGTCAGCAGATAATTTCTGTCTGTCAAAGCACCGCCGGGGATGTACGTCTGATTAAAGAGTGTTACAGGTCCCATCCAGACGATTGACTTGTGTTGCGGATAAAAACGGTAGGTAACACCGCCGTGATAGTTGATTTGCCCTGGATAAACCCTTGCGCTGGGAACGAAGCCAGCCTCGGCGCTAAAATTCTCGCCGATATACGTCGGCTTCAGGCGGATGTAAAGATTCCGGGTTGAGTATTCGAGGAAAGTTCCGGCAGCGATGGTCTGCGATTGATCAAAGTCATCAAACGACTTCGCGAAGAAAGAGCTGCTGTGCCATTTGTTATCTTTGCTCAGCATCTCCAGGTCGAAGTCGAGCACGCGGTTGAAAGTATTCTTTCTCAGCGCCTGGCTCCCGTTCATACTTCTTTGAACAAAAATGCTTTCATGAAAATATCTCGAGGTGTCCGCCATGCTCACGCCGAGGCTTTCCTTATTTACGAATGTGGCCGCGAAGCTTGACTGGCGCCAGAAATTCCGCTGGACAGTCGCGACAGTGTAATTTTGACCCGGTAGCCCCAGAGCAAGCTCTTTTTTGGTCTGCATATTCATCACGCTCATGCGCCATTTTTTGTTGAGCGAACCACTCAGTCGCGCGCCGTAAACGATAGGGACTTTCTGATAGAGTCCGCTGGAATCCCTGACCAGACCGATCCGGCGCGAGAAGAACGGTCGCGCTTCGGGTAGTCCCGCACGGGTAAAGAGATCGCTGTTCTCGAGGAAGAATTGACGCAGCTCTGGAAACTGGAATTCAAAACGCGTCAGGTTGATCACTTGCTGATCGACTTCGACCTGAGAAAAATCGGGATTGAACGTCAGGTCGAGATTCAGCGAAGGCGTGACGCCGACTTTTGCATCAAAGCCCGCCTGGAGTGCCGACGAAGATTTTTCCGCAGAGGTCATATTGTCGCGCGAAACAATGCCTGCCAGATAGGGTATCACGGAGATGTTGGCGCGTGCGGGAGGCAGTGGGTCATCCCAGATAAGCTTCCCGGAAAAAGCGAACATACCTGTTGAAAACTGTATGGGCGTACGGATCCACGAGGAGCGCACATTCCTTTTCTTATCCGCGCGGTCAAAGACGATATTCCATTCGCGCAGGCCATCCTTATACCTGATGCTCTTCCAGGGAATAGCCGCTTCCACGATCCAACGGTCGGGGTACCGCTCGACATGCGAATACCATTTATTATCCCAGATAGGATTGAAAGCATCGGTACCTTGTCCTCCGCCGGAGATGGTTCCCTCCCGCTGCACTCCCGCAGGGGTTATACTGAAGAAGAAGCCATTCAATCCGTCGTTAAAAGGACCGATGTTGATACCCACATTGTCATTCACGGGATACTCGAAGTCGCGCCGCAGTGAATTGATCAGGTCGGGACTTTCATCGTCGTAACACACGAAGGACACATAAAAAAATTCATCGTTGAATGTAACCCTGGCTTCGGTCTGGAACGGAGGCGGTATTGTGTCGACGGGGTAATTCATAAACCAGCCCCCGGCGATCTGCGCATCGTTCCATGCACTTTCATCCAGCCTGCCATCCAGCCTGATCTCACCGTTCGCCTTCCGGATGTGCAGCGACGAGCCGGGCGTGTTCTGTGCCGCCACCATCAATGGAAGGAGAAGAAATAGCATTAACAAAGCTCTCATGCGTCTGGGCACAATGGTA
>CBFGXV010000452.1:0-3532 GCA_965652755.1 uncultured Chryseosolibacter sp.
AAGTCTTAATGCGAACTGTACTACGCGACTTAAACCTTATTAATTTAGTACCGGGGGATTCGTCGCTGATGCACCCTTATGACCTTGTCCAGACCTCGGACGTTCAAACTTCACGCCCAGGGTCCTTCTGCGGACGCTGTTGCGTGGCCAGAAATAGATTGGCGCATCTCGAATAATGTAATAAGGTTGAAGAGCAAAGGGAATGCTGGAACTACTCAGGTAATAAGGTTCGGCGCCTGCGGTATGGAAAACGCATCGCGTTTGAAAGCGTGTGCAGGTAAACATTTGACGTAAATAGAAATACGGGAGTTTCGCGCACATTGCAATCGCTGTGCTCGTTCATTGTACATATTGCACATCTTTCAGAAGAAACATCAAAACATCTATTGACACTATGAACACGATCACATTTGGAAAGGAATTCATGAAGGAACTGGAGTCGGAGGTTCGGGCGACCCGCCGATGTCTTGAGGCAATACCCGAGAGCACGTACGGATGGAAGCCGCACGAGAAGTCCATGAACATGGGGTACCTGTCGTTGCTGGTTGCTGATATCCCGAGATGGATTCAACATGCGATTGAGCGGTCAATCATTGATTTTGCGACGTACGAGCAATTTCAACTCAGCACCAATGCGGCACTGCTAAAACATTTCGATTCCAACATTGAAGGAGCCAAACGCGCATTGAACGATGTCAGCAATGAAGCACTTGAAGAGGCATTTTATCTGAAGAATGGCGGAAAGGTTCTCTACACCACTTCGAAGAAAGAAACAATCCAGTCGTCGATCAACCACTGGGTTCATCACCGGGGTCAACTGACCGTCTACATGAGGCTGAACGATATACCGGTTCCTTCCATTTACGGACCGTCCGCGGATGAGGGAGGTTTCTGATTTTTCACGAACGGTCAAAACGTAACTTCATACGTTACCGTTTGTCCCGACCCAATCATAACCGAGTCGACGCTGACATTTTCAACCCCGTTCTCCACCCTTCTGGTGCGGATATAGGTGAATTGATCAGACGCCGTCGTGTAGGTCGACTCGATGAGATCGGGTGGATTGAGGGCGCCATCACCATAAAGGTCTTCATATTCGAGGTCATCGTATTCATAGATGACATGGCAATAAAGACGGTCATCTGGTCCAAGGGCGTCCGGATTGGTGAGTCGGAAATGGATCGTCGCGTCCATTCTCGGCAAGTGAAAGTTTCGCGTGATGGTCGTATCTCTCGTTACTATCGGGAAGCTGATGTACTGGACCCTGGGATTGTGCGAATAGGTTTTGTCAGGAACTTCATAATGCAGCCGATAGTTGCCATTGTTGATCTCTTCATCTTTCACATAGAAAGATATGTGATAATTTCCGGCTCTATCGGTTCGTGTTGACGCGATCTTCCTCGTTTTGACAAAGAGACCAATTGCATCCCGGCTGGACCAATCCAGGGATAAATTCATGGCAGGCATTCCGGTGTTGCCGTCTTTCGTAGTGAACCTTCCCTGGATGATCGTGCATTGATTGCTGCAGGTGGCATTGATGTCATCGTCATCGACAATATAGCAGCTTTCGCCCAGGATTGCGACGAGAATCAAGGCTATCGAGGAGATGAGATATGTTGCGTTTTTTAACATCACAGAGCCGCGGAACCGGATTTTTCAGATGAGGGGAAGACCGGTAGTTATTTGCATATGACTTCCACCAGATCGTGTACTAAAATATAAAAAATTCAGGTCGATCCGGCTTTGCCTGGTTGAAAATCCACCGCTGTATTCCAGACTAACAAACTATGTGCGGTTTAACTCCTCTCCGTTGTGGTTGGTGGTGTGCGGCATGTTGCACATACCAGGCTGATATCAACATCAGCGGGTGCCGGAATGTTTTATATTGCCGGACATTGCATTTGCAACTATATTGATATTCTTGCGGACGGCAGTCACTGTGTGTTAATAAACTCGCTAAAATAGAAAACCATGAATGTGAAGATCAGGACCTGTTTGATTTATGTGTTTGTGTTCTCATCCATCGCAATCACTGCGGATGTGGCGCAGGCCCAGAATAAAACATCAAAACCCAATATCATCATCATCTACACCGATGATGTCGGATACGGTGATGTCAGCAGTTACGGAGCTTCGAAGATCCGGACACCCAACATCGACAGGATCGCTGCCGAAGGTCTACGTTTCACGAGAGCGTACGCCACGTCCGCTACCTGCACACCCTCGCGGTGGTCACTCTTGACGGGCAAGTACGCATGGAGGCAGCAAGGTACAGGCATCGCGCGTGGAAATGCCGGCCTGCTGATTCCCACGAACATCAAAACGCTGCCTGGAATGTTACAACAGGGTGGCTATACTACCGGGGTCGTTGGAAAGTGGCATCTGGGATTAGGGCCTGCGGAAGGACCTGACTGGAATGGGGCAATCAAGCCTGGGCCGCTTGAGATCGGTTTCAATTATAGTTTTTTGATCCCGGCAACGGGCGACCGCGTTCCAACGGTTTATGTTGAGAACCATCGGGTCGTCGGACTTGATCCCGCGGATCCAATTAAGGTGAGTTACGAAGACAAGCTTGGCGATCAACCTACGGGCAAAGAAAATCCGGAACTGCTGAAGATGAAATTTTCTCACGGCCACGATATGACGATCGTCAACGGTATCAGCAGGATCGGATACATGACAGGCGGAAAGGCGGCTCACTGGGTCGATGAGGATGTGGCGGATGTGATCACAGAGAAGGCTGCGAGCTTTATAAAGGAACACAAGGACGAACCATTCTTTCTTTTCTTTTCCACGCATGACATTCACGTTCCGCGGGTGCCTCACTCCAGGTTTGCCGGCAAGAGTGGCATGGGTCCGCGTGGCGACGTTTTGCTTCAGCTTGACTGGTCGGTGGGCGAGATCCTCGACGCGCTTGATGAAGGTGATCTGGCGTCAAACACGCTTTTGATCTTTACGAGCGACAATGGTCCTGTGGTCGACGATGGATACGAGGATCAGGCCGTTGAACTGCTGGGCGGCCACACGCCTGCAGGTAGTCTGCGTGGAGGGAAGTACAGCGCTTTTGAAGCGGGAACGCGTGTGCCTTTCATCGTACGCTGGCCGGGACAGGTGAAGAAAGGAGCTTCCGACGCCTTGTTCAGTCAGGTGGATCTTTACGCTTCGCTGGCAAGTCTCGTGAATCAGAAGATCACTGCCAACAACGCACCCGATAGTTTCGATCATCTGCAGGAGTTGCTGGGCAAGTCGAAGAAGGGGCGCGATTACGTTATCCAGCAATCGCTAAACAATACATTATCGATCGTCAGCGGAAAATGGAAATACATTTCACCTTCTCAGGGAGCAAAAGTTAACCCGCACACCAATACAGAACTCGGCAATGATCCCGAAGGACAATTGTATGATCTTGAGAAGGATGAAGGGGAGACTCAGAATGTTGCGGCCAAGTTTCCGAGTGAGGTTGCAAAACTTGCGGCAGAGCTGAAGCGAGTGAGGGACGGTAGAGGGAAAGCGCATTGAGGTTGATTGTGAT
>CBFGXV010000453.1:0-3531 GCA_965652755.1 uncultured Chryseosolibacter sp.
ATGCCCTGGAATTTTCCATTCTGGCAGGTGTTCCGGTTTGCAGCTCCGACGTTGATGGCCGGGAATGTCGGATTGCTTAAACACGCCAGCAATGTCTCACAGTGTTCGCTTGCCATTGAAAGTATTTTCACGGAGGCAGGCTTCCCGCGGGGAGTTTTTCAGTCGTTGCTGATACAATCAGATAAAGTTGATGCGGTGATATCAGATGACCGCATCGCAGCGGTAACGCTGACGGGCAGTGAGGCTGCCGGGACGAAAGTGGCTGCAACTGCGGGGAAGAATCTCAAGAAGACCGTCCTGGAACTCGGAGGCAGCGATCCATTCATTGTGCTTGCTGATGCGGATCTCGAGCTCGCTGCGCGCATCGCTACGCAGTCCCGGATGCAGAACGCAGGACAATCGTGTATTGCCGCGAAGCGGTTCATCGTCATCGAATCGATTCGCGAAGAATTTCTCGACAGGTTCACAAAGAATGTCAAGGCACTCAGACAAGGTGACCCGCTCTTGCCGGAAACCACCACAGGTCCTTTGGCGCGTGTGGATCTTGCAGAGGACCTCGACAAACAAGTGAAGCGATCCGTTTCCTCCGGTGCGTTGGTTGTAGCTGGGGCAACGCGGAAGGACGCCAATTATCAGCCTGCGATTCTGGATCATGTCGGCCCCGGCATGCCTGCCTTTGAAGAAGAAATGTTCGGCCCGGTAGCTGCGGTCATCAATGCCAGGGATGAAGACGACGCGGTTGCCATCGCCAACAGGAATCGCTATGGTCTTGGTTCGTCGGTATGGACGAGGGATCCTCAACGCGGTGAACGCATCGCGCGCAGAATTGAGAGCGGAAGCGTATTCGTCAATTCGCTGATGCGCTCCGATCAGCGACTTCCATTCGGAGGCATCAAGAAATCCGGTTACGGCAGGGAGTTATCCGAGCTCGGCATCAAGGAGTTCATGAATGCAAAGACCATTTATATTGCCTAGGATCCGGGAATCAGTACAGACAAGTCGCGCCGACGTCTCCCTGTTTACCTTCAATATTTCCGGCGCACAACGCCAGGCCTACGCGCAGTTGCATGACGCGACGACCGTTTACTTGATTAATTTTTTAACCCGGTCCAGGCCGGTAGTTTGTGCAACTTGAAACCCTTATCTATTTCCGGCCTCGCGAAATGGATTAATAAGTGTTAATGCAAAAGAAAAGAGGGCTTAATGTCCTCTTTTCTTTTAATCACGATTTCTTCTTAAAAGCCGCTTTGAAAGCATTCGCAAGTTCGTCAGCTGCTTTTCTCAAATTGGCCTCGACTTCCCTCCAGCGCTCTTTGTCCTCAGCCTCTTTCTTGAGTTTTTCACCTGTTTGCTTCAACTCCTCAAACTTCTCTTCGAACTCCTTTTGAAGCTTTTCACCTGCCTCGTTTAGCTCCAGAAGGAAATCGTCAACTTTTTTGCCGAAGCTTTTAAAATTCTTTTCGTTTTTGCCCTGATCAGTCGTTTCCATGATTTGTTTTTTTGGATGGTGCTTCTGTTTGGCCACGACACACTCTGATGATGAACCGGCGCGGCCTCTAAACCATTGCAGGCATAAAATTAGAGAAATAGGGTTAGAACTTTAAAAAAGTTTGCATGGGACTGAATTCAGAAGATCCGATAAACTTTATCAAATACCTGCTGGAAAGTAAGTCGACTGCAAAACAGACGGCCTACAAGCATATATGCCGGGCCTTTTCGGTCCTGGAAGCAGAGTCAAAGAGGGTTGTCGAAGAGCTGAAGCGGCGCGCAAATCCGTCGGATAAGGACGTCACTGTTGAATTCAACAGCATCAATGCGCAGGAATTCGACGTGAAGCTCGCCGGCGATATGCTCATTTTTGTCCTGGGGACAAACATCGTTACGCTCGAGGAATCTCACACCATCATGAAAGAAGATTACATCCGCGAGAATGAAGTGAACCGGTATTTTGGTCAGATCATGGTGTATAATTTCATGGCTGAGTCCCTGAAGTATAACCGCACGAACGACCCCGGATACCTTCTCGCCCGGATCATGATCAACCACGAGAATCGCTTTTTCATCGAAGGAGAGCGCGAACTCGAGGCTTTTAATCCGATCTCCCAGCTGCCCGTCACAGACGAAGAACTGCAACAGGTGGTCAGGATCGTGTTGAAGATGGCCATCGAGAACGATCTGGTTGCACCTGCCTTCACGGAAGTCAAAGCAATCACGCTGAATCAGAAAAGGGATCACAACCTGGAGCTGGGGGGCGCCCAAAAGATCGGCTTTAAAATGAGTTACGAAGAGAAGACTGGTGGTTAAGTTCTTTTTTTTACTTTTACGGGTAACCCAACGCTCATGAAATCGCGATTCCGGTCACTCATCATTCTAATGTTCGCCATCGTCATTCTCATTGCAGACGGATGCGCGTCCACCCAGCACAATAAAAAGAAAAGATTGAAACCTGGTAAACCCATCCCCTGTCCATTAAAAGATTGCTGATGCACCTGAAGAAGCTCGTTATCGCAATTGATGGATATTCTGCGTGCGGCAAAAGTACAACCGCAAAACAAGTTGCAAGCGTTCTCGGCTACCGTTACATCGACACCGGCGCCATGTATCGCGCTGTAACACTCTATTTCCTCGATCACCATGTTGCCTTGACGAACCCGAGAGAAGTTTCACGGGCCCTGCAGCAGATCCAGATAACATCCAAGGTAAATTCCAAAAACGTTTCCGAGACATTCCTCAATGGATTAAATGTTGAAAAGGAGATCCGCAAGATGCGTATTTCCGAAAACGTAAGTCAGGTCAGCACCCTGAAAGAAGTACGCGATGCGCTGGTGGAACAGCAGAGGCGCATGGCCAGGGACAAGGCGGTTGTGATGGACGGCAGGGATATCGGTACCGTTGTATTTCCGAATGCGGAACTCAAGCTTTTTATGACTGCCGACATTCTCGTGAGAGCCTTCCGGAGACAAAAGGAACTGCTCCAGCGCGGGCAGCTTGTCGACCTCGACGATGTCATCGAAAACCTGATACATCGCGACAAGATCGATACCAGCCGCGCCGAAAGTCCCCTCCGCCAGGCCGACGACGCCCTGGTCATTGATACCACCCACATAACGATCGACGAGCAAGTCGACGAAGTGGTCCGCCAGGCGTTGTCAAAGTCAGTAGCGATCTGACCTGCTGATGGCCTGTCAATCCCTTGTTCTTTATTGAAGTAATTTTGCCGCACACTTCCGGTTTAATGCTTATGGCTTTTTATAACTTGCGGTTATGAATGCCATTGCAGGTCGGGTTCTGCGTTACTTTTTCAGCGGTACTATCTTCATTGTGCCACTGTTGGCCACCGCCTATTTCATTTACATATCCTTCACATGGCTGGATCATCAGCTGAACCTTCCATACCCCGGACTGGGCTTTGTCATTATTTTCTCCGTCATCACATTGATTGGCTATCTCTCCACGAACTATATATTCAAAACGTTGGGAAGATGGTTCGACGCCGGGATGAACCGCATCCCCCTGGTCAAGATCATTTAT
>CBFGXV010000454.1:0-3515 GCA_965652755.1 uncultured Chryseosolibacter sp.
GGTAACGCGCCACCGTAGATTACGACTTCAAGCTGCGCGTCAGGATAAGCTTTCGGGAATAATTACGCCGCAGTTGTTTCAATGTATCCGCGCTTTCGCGCCCGGTCGGGCTCAATTGAAACAATCGAAAGACGAATTAATGATTGCATCGAACGCAGTCTGAATGGTGAAGCGCTGGACGAGAACAGTCTTGAGATGCGGGCCATCATTGCCTGGTTTCAATGGCTCGGAAAGGATGTTCCGAAAGGGATTGCTCCCAAAGGCAGTGGGCTTGTGATGTTGCCTCTCCTTCCGCGTGCAGCCGATCCGTTGAAAGGAAAAATGATCTACGCGAAGCATTGCGAGCTTTGCCATGGCGCCGGAGGCCGGGGCTACAAACACCCCGACAGTATCGAATGGAAATATCCGCCACTCGCCGGAGACCAAAGTTACAACACCGGGGCCGGCTTGCTGCGCCTCTCCAGGTTTGCCGGTTATGTCAAGACAAACATGCCTTATGGCACTACGTGGGAAGATCCTGTCCTGACCGATGAAGAAGCCTGGGACGTAGCCGCTTATGTCAACTCCCTGAAAAGACCTGCGAAAAGTTTTATAAATGATTGGCCGGACATAACCGCCAAACCTTTCGATCATCCATTCGGTCCTTACTCCGACTCTTTTCCGGAGGCGCAACATAAATACGGTCCGTTTGATGCTATCCGCCGGGCCAGCAGCACAGTAAGGCGATGATGGGATGTAAAGCGAAACGAATTTAAAACCGCAACGTAAACACGGTGCGCACATCGGGTTCTGATTCCGCGGTGATAGATCCCTTGTGCATCTGCATGATCTGCCTTGAAAGGCTCAAACCAATTCCCGAACCTGTCCGCTTCGTTGTGTAGAACGGAACGAAAATGTGTTCAAGGGCTTCCTTGATAATGCCAGGACCATTGTCAATTACTTCGATCTTTACGGAATTTTCGTCATAGCGGCCGACAAGGTCCAGGCGCGGTTCGGCTGTTTCCGCCAGCGCTTCTATCGCGTTCTTCATGAGGTTGATAAGCACCTGCTCAATCATCTCCACGTCGGCCTGGATGGTAAGGTACTCCGAAGTGCACTCACAGGTGAAAACGATTTTCGTCTTCCTGAGCTCAGGCTTCATCAGCTGTGCGACCTTGTCGATAACATCCTTCAACCTGACCAGACTCATCTTCGGTTTTGGCAACGACGTGTATTCCCTGTATGCGTCGATGAATTTTATGAGACCTTTGCTCCGGTTCTCAATGGTGCTCAAGCCTTCCCGCAAGTCGTCAGCGCCTTCTTCCTTCAGCTCATAATGACTGTTCTTGCGTTCCATGTCGTGATCAAGGATCTCGCGAAGGGTGGAGGTAAGCGACGAGATCGGTGTAATTGAATTCATGATCTCGTGGCGGAGTACGCGGGTGAGGTTCTGCCATGCCTCCAGTTCCTGCTTTTGCAATTCCGGCTGGATGTTCTGGAGAGTGACCAGCTTGACATCCGCGCCGCGTATCCTCAGCTCGGTTGACTGGATCGTGAGATACAACTCATTGCTTCCCTTGTACAGTTCGCTTTTTCCTGTGTCGACACTATTCAAAGCATGGTAAAGCCGGGGGTTGAATTGAATGAGCTCGCGGATATTATGGATCGTGTTGATCCCTATGAACTTTTTGGCGTTCGTATTAATAAGCTGAATGTTTCCCTCGGCGTCAAATGACAGGATGCCGGTCCGCACCTGTTGAACAACCGAGTTAAGGTATTGCCAGTGTTCTTCTTTTTCCGACCGCGCCTTCCTGAACGCTTCGAGCACCTCATTGAAAGCAATGTTTAGATCCTTGAAGCTTCGTCCAAGTTTGTTGTCCGACGTGAAGCCGGAGATAAAATCGGAATACTTGACAGATTCGAGAAATCGCGTGAGCTTTCTGTTCGTCTGGCTGACGAAGCGAAAAATATCTGCCAGCTGTGAGATGATAATGATGAACGTGAGAATAGCGGCGAAAAGCATGTTCGGCCTCGTTACCATAAACGAGAACAAGGCCATTGACAGCCCCAGGAAGAACACCCGGATGATCACACGGGACCGGAAATCACGTAAATTCAAGATTCACAATTTAGAACTAAAATTAGCCATTTAAGATGGAAAATCTCAGGCTATCGTATACGGCGAAAAAATTTCCCTCACGAAGCTGCGGACATAATTCTTTTAGGGATAATCGTGATGTGATACTGGCTTCCGGTCCATGTCGCTTACAAGCCGTATTTTTCAAGTCTTCTGTAGAGAGATGAGCGGGTAAGTCCGAGTTCGGAAGCCGCCTGCGTGATGTTGCCGTTGTACTTCTTCAGGACTTTACGGATGAGTAATTTTTCTACTTCCTCCAGGTTGAACTGCTCAAGATTAACCTGTCCATCGTCTTTTGTTCCCGCAGGTGTGAAGTTAAAGTCTTCCGGTTGAAGGACCGAGCCGTTGCTGAGGATGACCGCGCGTTCGATCGCGTGCTGAAGTTCGCGGATGTTACCAGGCCAGGGATGTTTATGCATGCGCGTAATCGCTGCTTCACTGATCTTGTTCACACCCTTTTCGTACTTTTCCGCGTAATGCTTGAGGAAGTGGTTTGCGAGCAGAGGTATGTCCTCGAACCGTTCGCGAAGCGGTGGCACTTCGATCTCGATGGTATTGATCCTGTATAGAAGATCCTGGCGGAACCGGTTCTCTTTCACCATATCATACAGAGGCATATTGGTGGCACAGATGAGACGGATATCGATCGCTGTATCCTTGTTTGCTCCGACGCGACTGACTTTCCGGTTCTGCAGCACGGTAAGCAGTTTGGCCTGCAGGGGCATGGAGAGGTTTCCGATCTCATCCAGGAAGAGAGTACCATTGTTGGCGAGTTCAAAACGCCCGGGACGATCTTCTTTGGCATCTGTGAACGCGCCCTTTTTGTGTCCGAAAAGTTCGCTTTCGAATAGCGTCTCCGTTATGGAACCCAGGTCGACGCTCGCGAACGTTTCATTCTTGCGCGACGAGTTGCGGTGGATCGCGCGGGCGATGACCTCTTTCCCCGTGCCGTTCTCTCCGAGGATCAGTACATTGGCATCGGTCTTGGCTACGCGGTCGATCGTCTGGAAGATCTTTTGCATCGCCTGGCTGTGCCCGATGATATCACTGTATCTGCTGTTTTGCGCGATATTGATTTCCTGGTTCTTGATCTTGAGGGTCTCGATGACATCGCGCGACTCCCGGAGCCGCATGGCTGAGTAAAGCGTTGCCAGTAACTTTTCATTCTCCCACGGTTTGAGAACAAAATCCGTCGCACCGCCTTTGATGGCTTTCACCGCCATTTGAATATCACCATAGGCCGTAATCAGGACAACGACCGCAGACGGATCGATGCTGAGGATCTTTTCCAGCCAGAAATAACCCTCACTGCCACTGCTGACATCTTTCGTGAAATTCATATCGAGCAATATCACATCGTAGTCCTCCTGATTCATCAGCGCCGGGATGGCTTCCGGGT
>CBFGXV010000455.1:0-3514 GCA_965652755.1 uncultured Chryseosolibacter sp.
TTGTTTTTATAATCCTCTATTATCTCTTTAATTCTATCTCTAGAGTACCCTTTACCGGAAATGAGCCGGTGGATTTTCTGCCGGTCATCCTTATCGGTAATCCCGTATTCTTTATATAAGGATTCTACTTCCTCATTCTTCTTTTGGTTGTTTCCCTGCCTCATCTTTTCAAATGATTGTTCGTAGGGACTGCCATAAGGAAACTTCTCCTCAACCAGCTCCTGATATTCAAGCTCTTCGGCTTGGTTAAGTCCTTCAGCCATTCGTTTGTTTTGTAAATCGCGATATCTCTCTTCTTGCTCCTTCGTTAAACGATTTGTCATTGCGGATCCTCTCCCAGCTTCTGGCCCATCAAGCAGGAGACCGATTGTTAGGCCAAGTGTTTTAGCTAGTAACCCTAACCATCCTCCGCCACCTGATGTTACCACTTTTTTTGCAACTTGTTTTCCAGCAAGAAGTGGAGTACCTACTAATGCTTCCTTGCTATCTTTTTTCCCATCACAATCAGGCCCCTTGCATGGACCATTATCATCGTTATTGGAGCTTCTATTTAATGCCGCGAATGCCGCTTGCGCATCTGCTCCGGTGAAAGTCACACGGTCTGTGCCGTAAATAATATCTCGTCCATCGGGATCAATTACACTGATGGGATTGTTCGCAGCCCAACTATAAGGGCTAAAACCGGAGTATCTATTTGCATGGGGATCTTCAGTTGTTGTCCTGGCTAGATAGGGATCAAAATGCCGCCATTCAAAATCGTAAAGATTCAAATTTAGCTCACCTTGCCATTCTTTTGATTGGTAGAGCTTCTTATTCGAGATACCGTTCTCTGTTGAGAAGCTATTAAATGTAGCGCCAAACGGATAATAATCATCCATCTGCACCACCGGCGATTTCACATGCACCACCTTCAAATCATCAAAGTACACATCTACCTGCGTAGGGTTCTCATTTGAAAGGAAAATATAAGCATATCCTGGCTCAGACACAACGACTTCTTCATTTAGGTGGTCGTGGTCATTTTTCACCGAGGGATTAGCTCCTTGCATTTTGCTAACGTGAATCTGGTCGTATGCGGCATCAACGAGGTTATGATCGCGATCAAAAAGCAGGATGTTTAAATAAGCTTTCGGAGCGGACGGATCCACACTGTGATCAACGACGCCATTGGCAATCAATGATCCATAGGAGTCGAGGACATCGAAAGCTGTTCCGGGATCCCCGGTCATCGATCCGGTTAGTCCGAAAGCACTCGTCAATGCCGCGGCAAAGCCAAGGAGATTTCCAGCGTCGTCGGATACATTGTAGTACTTGGCATACACCTCAGCCCGGAGTGTGTCACCCGGCATGACTGAAAATGACTTTGCCAGCCCTACCTGACTATTGCTACCGCCGTGAAGCAACTGTGAATAGGTGTATACGGAACCACTGTCAGTGTGGTCGAATAAATCCCAATCCGTTGGATTGTAGTTGTTAAAATTCCCGGCCTCCTCTGCCTGAGTTCCTTCCTCCAGTGTCGCTGTAAACGTCTCTGTTTCCGGTTCGGTGGTAAAAGTCAACCGGACATTACCCAAATGATCCTTCAAATGATACTGGTACTCCAACACCTCATCCCTCATCACCGCTCGGCCCTCTTCATGGTTGATAAACCTCAATGTATCATTCTCATAGAAAAACTCCCCGGCGTAGTCACTCTTCTTCACCACCTGTCCCGCTTCATTGTACAACTCCTGGCTGACCTTTCGTCCGGTGGCATCGTAAATATAACCCAGTTGCTGCTCCGGACCCTTTGGAACATACTCAGGAAGATTCAGAAAGTTGTAGTCGATCACCACAATGCCCTTCACTTCAATGCTGTTAATGCGGCCAGAGAATGTTTTGGGTATGGTCACGACAAAATCGTTACCCGACACAGACTTACAGCTTAACACCGTTTTTCCGCTGGTGCCAATGGATGTATTTCCTCCACTTCCAACATTAATCGTGATTGACCCTGCTTCTCTCACCATGTCGACGATGACCACATACGCGGCCCGTCTGAGGATGATGTCGTTTTGCCTCAGGGTAGCCGACGCCGTTGCATGTGCCGTAATTTTCAGGCTGTCGTCCACGAACGTAAGTCTGCCTGAAGGATCGTTCACGATCCAGTTACTGCTACCCATTGTAAAATCGCCGTTCGTCAGTATTTCTTCACCTCCCTTATTTTTGTCCCAAATGAGGTTGCCGTTGGCATCGTAGACATAGTCATCTCCTTCCGACACCCCCTCGGTAAAGCCCTCAGTCTTCGAACCCGTATCTGTTACCTTCAATAACTGGTTCGTCTGGTTATTGCCCGCCCCGTACTCGTATTTAAGGACATCCAGGTCATTACCTTCTTTGCCTTTTCGTCTGAGGGCCAAAATATTTCCATTCAGGTCATATGAATAGTTGTTTACCGAAAAAGAACTATCAGCGGGCGTGGACCAGGAGATGTTTCCGCCCGATGCCATACCTTGTCTATACTCTGCACCTGTGATGCGGTTAAGTGGGTCGTAATTATACTTATAACCCTTTACCTTCTCTTCCGCCAACCCAAGATTCGAGCTCCATTTCATTGCTGATATGTTGCCATTGAACATCGCAGTGTTGCCTATACCGGCATCCACCTCATTGTATGCCAGCTGAAAACCGAAGTAATCAATCGGGTCGCCGGCATCGCCACCAGCCAACTCAGATTCGTTCATATCTGTCAGCCATCCGCGAATATTATATCGGTAATCGATCGACTGCACCGCATCAGATGCCTCCGGCTGAGTGCTGTGCAACTTCTTGTCAATTAACTGACCCAGTTCATTGTATTCATTGTAGACAATACGAACCTCATTTTCATTATTGATCTGGTGCCACACGTCGGTTAGCCGGCCGGCATGGTCGTATACAAACCTGCGTTCGACAGAGTCGGCTTTGGAATTGAATGAGGCCCTGGGTACAAGGATGTTCCCGCTTCCGGAATCAATCGAAGCGTCACCGATTAGCGCCGTTGCGGAGGGCTTCTCAGAATGCCAAAGAAAAGTGCCATTCAAATAGTAAGTCACTTGAGTACCGACGCGGGCAATCCGGATCACGTCGCCGGACTGCACTGGATGGGGAAGCGTATATATTGGTGTGGGGCTGTCCTCGAAGATGGCAGCTGATGTGCCGTCATGCCAGAATGCATAGTCTATCGTATTCCTATGTTCACCTTCATTTTCAGCAGTCAGTCCAAACGCTCGCTTTTGATTGGCCTCGGTAATGATGCACTCAATCCATCCGTCCACACCTGCAGGAAGCTGCTCGTTGGTAACGGCACCGGCTGTCCATCCAGCGCCGCTCGCCGTCTTCACAAGATTGTTCCCAACGACGATGGTGTTAACAAGATCCTTCCACGAGATCTCATTAGTGGTGTGTTCCGTTTTTGTTTTGAGAACCTTACCGGTGAAATCATAAAGGTTGGTTGTGCGATCCTGTCCGCCCTTGTAGTTATCGGATACGGATT
>CBFGXV010000456.1:0-3511 GCA_965652755.1 uncultured Chryseosolibacter sp.
GAGATAAATAAAACTGATGATAGCAAAGTGCCTGAGACTTTTTGATGTCCCCTGGCTGGCCATGGTTACAAACGAAACCAGGATCTCATGAGCGATCATGAGCATGAACAGAACACTCAGCACGAGCGCAGGCAGGTAGGCAGTAGTGACCAGGTGCAGGAATGGGTATGGAACGTGTGAAAAGAAGGCGACGATGAAACCAAACACGGCAGCGACGACTGTAAATGCCATCAACCGCTGGCTGAATGTTGCGCTCGAGAAACTCTTGAAGTAATAACTAAGGCCTGCAAAGATCACGAGAATCACGACAGGTACAGCATATCCTTTGATGCCGAAGACCACTAGGACTTCCAGACGAAGCCCCATGACAAAGACGACAAAAAGAGCAATGCCGATAAAGTACCAGAATTTTCTGAGCGTCGTGATTATCGTGAGCATCACCATGCTGCTGGATAGCAGCACGGCGAGAAAGATATAGGAAGCGACTTTGTTGTGTTCGACATTGCTTCCCTGCAGATATTCGAAGATCACATAACTCTCGCCGGGAACGTTGAGCTGGAACGGACCGAGTCGAAATTGGTGGACCGTCGTCTCAATAATTTCCTGCTCCTGAAGCTTTTCCCAGTGGATGATGCCATGCGCACCCTGGAACCATGTGAACCACATAAACAACAGGGACATCAGGAAGATACCGGAAAGAAGAAACCACAGCGCCTTGTAATTTTTCGGCCAATCCTTCCAAAAGAAAATCGAATGCATGTATCCTTGCTTGACGTGAGCGTGCAAGCTACGTCTAAGCTCAAAAATAAAAAAAGTGCCGGAGGAAATCCGGCACTTTTTGAGGTTATGAGAAGTATTTCGTTACTCCCGGAGTTGCAATGGGGTACAACCCATTTGCATCGGGAAGCACCGGTGGAGGTGCATCAAACGCATACTTTGCAGGCTGTATGCTGATTCCGGAGTTAAGGGTCTTGTCAAACTCGATGATTTGGCCTGAATAAGTAGCCATACGGCCCATGATGGATGTCAGGGTTGATTTAGCTCCATTCTCTGCGTCAGTGAATTTGAACTCGCCTTTTTCAATTGCTGCGAACAGCTCATCGTGTTCATTCTGATAGGGTTCATTCTCCTTTGCCTTATCGAACTTGAACAGAGATTTGCCTTTTGAGCTGATCTCGGCCGCGCCGCATTTCACGACGCCTTTCGTTCCCTGAATAATTTCATCCACTATTGAATAAGTGCCTTTGATGTGACGGCACTGGCTGTTCATGATGCTGCCATCAGCGTAGTGATATTCTACAAAGTGGTGATCATAGATCTCGCCGAAGTCCTTTCCGGTGCGAACCTGGCGGCCGCCGAGACCCTGGGCTTTAACAGGATAAGCGCCTTTGAACCAGTTCATGACGTCCAGGTTGTGAATATGCTGCTCTGTGATATGATCGCCGCAAAGCCAGTTGAAGTAATACCAGTTGCGCATCTGGTATTCCATCTCAGTCTGTCCGGGTTTGCGCGGGCGCACCCACACTCCGTCGCTGTTCCAGTAAACCTGACCTGATGTGATGTCGCCGATCATTCCGTCCTTAACGCGCTTGTAGAGCTCGCGGTATGACGTCTGGTAGTGACGCTGTAGTCCTACAACAACATTGAGTTTTTTCTTTTTTGCGATCTCTGCTACTTCGAGCACTTTTTTCACACCTGCAGGATCAGTAGCAACGGGTTTTTCCATGAACACATGTTTCCCCTGGTTGATTGCCTCTTCGAAGTGGATCGGTCTGAAGCCCGGAGGAGTCGCGATGATCACGACATCAGCCAGCGGGATCACGTGCTTGTATGCGTCGAAGCCTACAAATTTGGTTTCTTCGGTGACCGCCACCTTATCCTTAACGTTCCCTTCATCGCCGTCTGTCAATGCTTTGTATGCGCTGTCAAGCCTGTCGCGGAAGGCATCGGCCATCGCAACCAGTTTAACGTTTTGTTTTGTTGACAAGGCCTGCATTGCAGCTCCGGTGCCTCTTCCTCCGCAGCCGATAACGGCTACCTTGATTGTGTCGTCAACGGAATTAAAGTACCCCGCACGGGATACGAGTGGCATGGCCATGATACCTCCTGCGAGCATTGTGGTTTGCTTCACAAAGTCTCTGCGGGAATGTTTTGTTTTTTCATTTTCCATAAGGAATCATTTATTGGGATGGCAGTTATTATTTAAGATACGTTTCGAAAAATTCTTTTATTTCAGCTTCCGATGGCGCTTTCTCGGGCCGGACGATGCGAAATCCGACAAACATGCCGTCGGTGAGCCACCATTTGCTCTTCGGGATCTGAGGATCGCGTTTATTCCATCCGGGCTCCGATGAGATCCTGTTGGCGCACCGCAGTTCTTCCGCAGGGTCGAGATACGAGCCGCCGCGCACAACCTTTGGATACTTAGATCCCGGTGGTACAAGCGGATCTTTGACATTCGCAGCCAGCTTTGCATAGGTATCCGCCTGATACTGATCCAGAGTCCACTCGCTCAAGTTACCCAACATATCATACAATCCCCAGGAATTTGGTTTCAAGGAACCCGTTTTTTGAAATTTTCCGTTGCTGTTGGCATTGAAATAACCGTATGCGGTCAAAGCGGCGGGATCATTTCCGAACGGCGTGGCGGTCTGCGTTCCGGCACGACAGGCATATTCCCACTCTGCTTCAGTGGGAAGCCGGTAGAAAACGCCGGTCTTTTCATATAGCCATTTGCAATACATCAGCGCTGCCTGCTGGCTCATACTGTTTGTTGGTTGGCGGTCATCGCGTCCCATTCCCCAGGTCAGATCGATGTACTGGGCTGTGGGCCTTGACACTGCGTCGACGGATATTTCCTTCGTCTGGGGAACATTCATGTTCTTGAAAAAAGCGTCCCACTCGGCGAAAGTGACCTCTTTTTCACCCATCCAGAATCCACTGACCTGTACTTTTTTCTGAGGGGCTTCATCTGCGTTGCGTCCTTTTTCAGAGGACGGGCTGCCCATCGTAAAACTGCCGGCAGGAATGGCCACCATCTTGAATTTTACAGGTGTATTGGGGATGGTTTGTTCGTAGCCCTTCTTTTGCTGCCCATTACTGAAGAAAGAGGAAAAGAGAAAAATGAGGATCGATAATTTTTTCAAAGTCAAATAATTGAGGTGGCGAAAATAAAAAATTTAACGGGCTGCCGCAAGCCGGAAGATCCGGATGGAAGCAGGTGTGGCGTCAGCACAAAACAGTTGCAATCCTGGATAGTGAACATAGGCAGACATGTGGCATTAGGTTTTAGGCTGAGCTGCAGGCGTCCTTCAATTTTCATGCATTTGTTTGTTGATTGAAGGAAAAGCCGCAACAAATTACACAAGCGGTCCAAATATCGATATGAAAATTCTTTTTGTAATTAACCCGATGGCGGGAGGGGTCAATCATGAAAAAACGATTCTCGCGCTCGAGGAGACGGTAAAGGCGCAAGGATATGACGCCACCTTCTGCCTCACCACAGGGGAAG
>CBFGXV010000457.1:0-3505 GCA_965652755.1 uncultured Chryseosolibacter sp.
CATTGATGTTGACCGGGCGGTCAAAGGAAATGGTCGTACCCTTGCCGGCCCCGGTTCTCCAGAGGCGATTGTAGGGCACCAGGTCGCCCATGATCTTTCGTTGCCTGGCCGCTGGCCGTCCATACCGTATTTCAAAGGTCGTATGGCCCACGGTCTGTTTGAGAATGCCTTCTGGGCTGAGCGCGGGGAAATCGACCTGGGCCGAGACGCCGGAAGATATTACTATCAGGATCAATAAGATGCGTTTCATTTTCTCCAATTTTAACGAAGCTCCGTAATGTTCCTGGATTTCGAGGTTAACGATTTGTTAATTTACGGGCTAAGTTTCAAATTTTAGACAGAAAGACCGTTACTGCAGTAAGTTACTTGTTTATGAAATGCATGAAGATCATTTGCTTTTTTCTTGTCTTGTTCTTGCCGTTGAAGGGGAATGCGCAGGATACTGCCATCTTTTCATTTGGTCTTATCGCGGATGTGCAATACGCCGATGCTGATACGTGGGGGAAACGCGATTACCGGGGGTCACTGAAACGACTGGGGACAGCGCTTGCGTTACTAAACGAGCACGATCTGGCATTTACCGTTCACGCAGGTGATCTTATCGATCGCAATTATGAATCTTTTCAGCTGCCTCTGGGCATTTTCAGAGCATCCAAGGCCCGGGTTCATTATGTGATAGGCAATCATGAGTTCTCAGTGGCCGACAGCGTGAAAGACCGTGTGAGGAAACGGCTAAACAACGAGCGAGGCTACTACGCCTTCACGAGGGATAATTTCCAATTCATCCTGTTGGATGCGATGGATGTTAGTGTACATTCAGCCGTTGAAGGTACACGCGATTACAGGAAAGCACTGGCGATGCAAGCCGGATTAAAAAACAGGAATGCCAACAATGCGCACGATTACAATGGAGGCTTCAGCAAACAGCAACTGCGATGGCTAAAGAACCGGTTGCGCCGGGGGGAACGTGCCGGCCACCGAACGCTGCTTTTCAGTCATCTACCCCTTCTGCCTGAAAATGGTCTGCAACTTTGGAATAACAGGGAAGTGCTGACGCTTCTGCGTTCCTTCCCGTCAGTAGTCGCCTTCATATCCGGGCATCATCACGATGGCGGGTATGTCAGACAAAACAATGTTCATCATCTTACTTTGAAAGGTCTTGTCGAGGCGCAATCGGATACTGCGTGCGGAGTTGCAGAGGTGTATTCCGACAGATTGGTTATTAGAGGTTTTGGCGACCAGCAAGATTATGTTTTGGAATACCGGGAGTGATCTTTTGTTGGGTTTCCGGCAATGAGAATTTTATCAATAATCTCGGGTTCACGCGGACGCTTCAGCATCTTGTGGCGGCCGTCGTTTGTTCGGCGCTGAAATACTATTCCCCGGACCCGCTATCAATTGTTCCGGCATTTTTCAGTGCATCCTAAATTTGAATTTTATGCTCCGCTTCCTCATTCTACTTTCATTTCCCGGATGAGGTGATCCTGTAGATCTTGCCGTCGGCTTTGGTCATTACAAACAATTTTTTTGAGAACCTGTCATAGCCTATCCGTAAGTGGAGTCTTTTGATCCCGGTCATGTCGCGCAGGTTTGTCGACTTCCCATTTTTGTCAATTGTCAGTTCATAAATTGTGGAATCAGTTAACTGGTGATCAATGTTCACGTAAAATAATTTTCCGTTGACAATGTCTCCGAAGATGTATTTGTTTTTGAGGCTTTGAATATCGCCATCGTAAACATAACCTCCACTGATCGCATATCCGACAGTATGATCATACTGGACAAATGGGTCGCTGTAGAGCGCTGCTTCGGCAGGCGGAAGGTCGTACACACTTTTGGGATCCCTGAGGGTAGATATGCCGAAGGTGCCTTCCCGGTTTGGCCATCCGTAGTCACGGCCCTTCTCAACGATATTGATCTCTTCGAGGTTGGATTCACCGATGTCTGTTACGATCATCCTGTTTCGATTTGATTCATCCCATGCCATCCGGTGGGGGTTCCGGAAGCCATATGCATAGATCTCACGGACCACGTCGTCACTTAAACTGGAAGCAAAAGGATTGTCGTGGGGTATTCCGTATTTGCCGTTCCTGCTATTGTTGCCTTTCGGATCAATGCGAAGGATCGTACCGAGGAAGGAGCGGGGATTGTGTCCGAGTTCCGGTTTTTTGATGTTATTTGAGCCGCCGTCACCAAAACCCCAGTAGAGTAGCGCGTATTCTGGATGATCTTTCGCCAAACCTGGAACAAAGGCGAGGTCTTGTGCTCCGTGACCAAAGGTGGGCGCGTGAAGGCGCAGAAGTTCGCGGTAGGTTCCCTTGAAATCACGCCGCGACACATCGTCCATCTTCCATTCACCCAGCACCCATTGGACCTCGGCCAGCAATGAATCGGAAATATTGTAGTCGGCGGTCTGACCCGTGAACTTTTCCGCATGTGTGATGTAGATCAGCCCATTGCTGAGGTACTCCGGGTGGAAGTCAAAACTTCCGAGGCCCGTAGCCAGGCCGGGACCAATACTAAACTCTTTTACGTGTGACCGCATGTCCATAAAAGTGGTCAGTTTACCCTGGTCCAGCTCGTAGATCACACCGCCCTGATCGCTCACAAACAGTCTGCCGTCGCCAGACGGGTGTGGACGCAGGGTAGCGATGCCCAGGTCAGGAGTGCTGTATGCTAATCGCGGGATTTGGATCAGCTCGTCAAGTCCTATACGTAGATCGGATTTTACAACGGGACGCGCAAGCTTGCCGGATAGGCTGGTGGTTGTGTCAATCCCATCGAGAACGTTAAAATTTTCAATACCGCGTATTTCGGTTTCGTGGTGAACGTATTCCAGAATGGCATCGAGGGATGGTTGGTCCATCCAATCGTATGGTGGCATGGTCTGCTTGTAACGCGCGAGCAGCGCCCGGCCCCTGATGTCCCCGGCGTGTATGGCTTGCGCCGGGTTCCGTACAAATATCTCAAGATCCCCCCGTGACCGGAGGTGCGTAACGCCTCCCAGTGGTGGACCGATGCCATCCTGCTGTATTCCGTGACAGGACAGACAATGAATACCAAAAAGGCGTTGGCCCTCCGCAATTACGGAAGGGTCTTTGGTGTACGTGTCTGATTTTCGGGCGCGGTACAGGACAGCAACCAACGCCAGGACAACACCGAATCCAATGAGAATGATACGGGACATTTGAGGAAATTAATTCATTCCGGCGATTCGTTCTATTATTTCAATTGTTTTTTTTATCGTGGTCGTCCGCCAGGTATAATTGCATTCTTAATGCGGAGGTTATCTTTATAACGAGCTGTTCGCAACCGGAGCATTAATAGGCCTTTTACTCTATCTTTTACATTATAAGCTTTTTAGCCTATATATTGTTTTATCGATGAAGAAAGCGATAATCTTGAGTATAGACTGCATTGCCTATTACGGCAATCGGTCGGCTCCCTTAGTGATAAAGCCAGCCGTAATCCTGCTATTGTTTTCATGATGCCGACACCCTGAGCC
>CBFGXV010000458.1:0-3477 GCA_965652755.1 uncultured Chryseosolibacter sp.
ACCAGCATGGACAACAGCAGCAGATAAAGAAGTTTGGTTCCGTTTCATAAACTCATTTTTTTGTTAAAAAAAGGGAAACGCTTTTCATCCGGATAATCGGAAATTCAATATACTGAATTTTGATCTAAATAGCCCGGGATTACGTGAACGGCGGTGTAAGCGAACTTTTCCGTTTGGCGATACGGGAACGGTCAGTCATCGTTTAAACAAGCGGTTCCCCATGATCTGGTGGATCACTTCTTCGCGCAGACTCCTGCTGATCGGGATCCGGTCATTGTTAATGAGTATCTCACTTCCCTCGATTGCATGTATGTGCGGGACCGAAACGATGTAAGACTTATGTACCTTGATAAAACGGTCTCTCGGCAATTGATTTTCCAGGCTGGTCAAAGTAATGTATGTAATGAGCTTGCGACCTGGGACATGGATAACAGCGTAGTTTTGCAGCGCTTCAATAAAAGAGACATCCCGAAAAAAAACCTTTTCAAATTTGCTGTCGCAACGTACAAAAAAGTAATCCGTTTGCCCCGCGTTGTTGCTGCCCGCGCCTGACCTAAGCTTGTAATATTCAAGTGCCTTCTGTGATGCTTTGAGAAAGCGCTCGAAGGTTATCGGCTTCACGAGGTAATCAATCACATCGAGTGAATAGCTTTCAATTGCATAATCCGTATGAGCGGTAGTAAAGATTGTCATTGGCGGACTTTTTATCGTCTTTAAGAATTCGATTCCTGAAAGCCTCGGCATCTGGATGTCGAGGTATATCAGGTCGACTTGTTGTTCACTCAGGTAGCGCGACGCTTTTAAGGCATTTTCGCACGAGCCGACCCTGTTCAGGAATTCAATCTCATCAACATACTCCTGAAGCCCTTTGCGGGCGAGCGGTTCATCATCAACGATCAGACAATTAAGTTTCATGAAGGTATCACGGTTGCATTATTCTCATTGATACGCAATGCCAGCTTAACGCTGTAGCTATCAGATCTGTCATCGATCTCAAGCTGATGCCCGTCGGGATAAAGGAGTTCCAGCCTGCGTTTCACATTCGTCAATCCGATTCCTTTGTGAGCCCCGTTCACCTTGTTGTCCTCCCTTGTATTGAACACGGTGAAAACAAAATAACTTCCATCCCTGTCGAGTCCAATGCGGATCTCATTCCGCCCGGAGAAATGTGATACGTGTTTGAACGCATTTTCAACAAAGGGTATAAGCAACAGCGGGCAGATGGTGAAGCCTGTCAGGCCATCCGTTTCTCTGAAGGTTATGCTATAATTTTCGTCCCTGCGCATTTGTTGCATGGCCACATAACTCTTTATGTATTTTATCTCTTTCTCAATCGGTATCTCTTTCCCATTGCATTCGTAGAGCTGGTACCGCAGCATTTCCGAGAAATCCGACAGGGACTTACGCGCCAGCTCGTTTTGCCGATCGATCTGAAAATAAATAGTGTTAATAGAATTGAAAACAAAATGGGGATTGATCTGCGCCTTGAGGTAATCGAGTTCGGCATTCAACTTTGCGATCTCCATCTTTCGCAGTTGCTCACGCTGAAAATACCAGGCTTTGCTCAGACTCAGGGCGACACTGAATGCCAGGTAGAAAAGCGCTATTGAAAAATTGTAATACGAGTTCGCGAAAAAATCCTCCCGCCAGGAGCCGTTCATTACATTTCCGTACAGGTACGCATCATGGGCATTCTTGAGCAATACATATCCCGCGAGCGAGGCTGCGACCAAAATCACATACTGGATGACCTTCCCTTTCTGCGCAAAGCGGGGAATCAGAACAAGGAGATTGAGGTATATGATTCCGGCGAGGAGACCGTTGCGAATAACGGACTCGATCATAAAATGCTGCATGCCGGCTGTTTCAATCAGGCCGGCCTTAGTGAACATATGAAACCCTGCCGTAGCCGTCCAAAACAACAGATGGTCAACCTTGTACCTCCAGAAACGATCCATTGTATGAAATTACGGATTTTCCGCTGCCTGTCACTTGCCACAACTTGCATTTCGTCAAGGGTAAGATGCAACCTGTCAAATATCTGGAGAAAGCTTCCCCTTGGCATTCGGCATGTCTTGCAGTTACCGATCCAGATCGTTTATCCGGCACATGTGCGGCCGTTGCATTTCATCAAGATTAGGGAGCACAACATCATAATTCCCGGCGGAGTGCGCATATCCAACGTATCTTAGATGAAGGGTCGACAATACAATACAATACAATACAATAGATCAGAATATGAGAAGCGCATTTTTTTTCACCATCCTCCTGCACGCATCGCTTGAAAGTTGTTCGCAAAACGCCGCAAACCTGCCGGAGCCGGGAAGGCTCGCAGGCGGGACCTTCGGGGGTTGCGAGGCAGTACTCGGATTTGGCAACAAACAGTTGACGTGGATAGATACGCTCCCCGACTTTAATGAACCAGGACCAAAACTCGAATTACGCGGTACTATTTGTCAGTCCGATGGAAAAACACCCGCACGCGGTGTGATCCTCTACGTTTACCATATGGACCAGCGCGGTGAATATTCAAAAAAGGTAAATGAAACGGGATGGGGTAAAAAACACGGGTACATCCGCGGGTGGATCAAAACCGGGAAAGACGGACGATTCAGATTTTATACGCTGAAGCCCGGTGCCTGTCCAGTGGGTGGCAATCCTGCGCATATCCACCCCGTTACGTGACATCATCCACGGGCATAATGTACCCGGATATTGACACGCGATACCATTAAACGCTAACGCTCTTCATCTAAAACAAACTCGTTATGAAAAGGGTATATATACTCCTCGGACTGACAACAGCGGCAATCGCCTTCGTCTTGTCCTTCAGCCGTGAGCGCGAAAACGAACAGCTGAAAAGTTATCTGCTTGAGCTGAACTCCCCTGCCTACAAATGGACTCAGGTCGCCCCACCGGGATCCGGCACGCATCAACACGAATGGAAGCCGGGCACTTATCCCAGCGCAGTCGTGCCCGTTGCTGGCTTCGGCAACGATCTTTGGATGATAGGACAAAAAAAATCATGGACCTCAAAAGACGGGATCAAGTGGCACGCTTTCGACAAGCACGATTGGGGTGAGCGCATATCGATGGCACATATATCCTTCAACAACAGGCTGTGGGTTATCGGGGGTATGGACTACGCAACCAACACTTTCCTGAACGAGATCTGGTCGTCGAAGGATGGTAAGGAGTGGGCCCTCGCCGCGAACCACGCGGAATGGTCTCCGCGAAAAGGCCAGAGTTTGGTGGAATTCCAGAACAAACTATGGCTTTTCGGCGGAGAGATCAGCGTGGACCAGCACCGGGCCCCTGATGAATTTGTCAACGACATCTGGGCTTCGGCGGACGGCATCCGGTGGACCAAAGTGATAGAAGAAGCGCCCTGGAAAGTGAGGGGCAATCCACAAGTAGTTGTATTCAAAGAGAAGCTGTGGCTCATCGGCGGGCAGGGAAGTTCTGACATCTGGAATT
>CBFGXV010000459.1:0-3470 GCA_965652755.1 uncultured Chryseosolibacter sp.
AACTGAATTTAAAACCTGGTTCTGTAATCTGTCTCGACAAAGCATTGCAGTACGGCGACGTAGAATTCGTTAATCTCGCCGGAACAGAAGAAAGTCCCATCCGCATCGGTGCGACTACCTTCAAATAACCAGATCTTAAATACTAATCACAAATAATGACATTTAATGAAAAGACGCTTTCGTCGGTGACGAAAGCGTTCACTTTTATTCTCGTCGGTTTATTCTTTCAATGCTCCGAAGAAGATGTGTTACTCACTTCTACGGACACGATCGCAGGCACGACAGCGGATGGTACAACAAGCACTACGACCACGGGCGATTGTGGTTGCACGTATACTGTTCCGGCAACTGCCTACCGTATTGATGCTCAGGCATTGGGATTGAAACCGGGCGCAGTGATTTGTCTGAAAGCTGGTGTAGCGTACAAAAACCTGGTATTTAAAAATGTCCGGGGTACAGCTGCTGCTCCAATCACCATTAAGAACTGCGGAGGTACGGCCGTCGTCAACGGCGGGACAGGTTGGTTCGGGATCCGGACAGAATACAGCTCCTTTTTCCGAATTACAGGGGGCAATCTTAATGGGACTTACGGGATCCGAATCACCGGTGGTCGTCAGTCACTCCACCTCGATGGACTCACAACAAATGTTGAAGTGGATCATGTGGAAATCCTGAATTCCGGATTTGCAGGAGTTATGGCCAAAACTGATCCGTCGTGTGACAATGCAACCGTACGCGGCAACTTTGTTATGCGGGATCTGCGACTGCACCATAATTATATTCACGATACCGGTGCCGAAGCATTTTACGTTGGCCATGGCAACTACCTTAAAGGAATCAGCACTTCGTGCGGAACGCGCCTGCCGCATACGTTGGAAGGCGTGAAGATCCACGACAACATCATCAGGAACTCCGGATGGGAATCCATTCAGGTCGCATCGACACCTACAGGAGCTGAAGTGTTTCGCAACCGGATTGAGAACTACGGCGTGAAGAATACGCAATATCAAAATCATGGCGTACAGTTCGGTGAAGGCGGCGTAGCCAAATTCTATGGTAACCTGATCAAAGGAGGCAGAGGCAATGGCATCATGATCATCGGGAATGGTGATGACTTCATTCATAACAATGTGATCGTAAATACGGGGGGACATGGCATCTTCGCGGATGATCGCACGGCTACAGGTCCCGGTTTCAAGTTTATTAACAACACGATTGTCAATTCGGGTTTAGACGGCATCAGGCTATATGCTGATAACGTGCTTATGAATCTTGTCTACAACAATGTGATCGTTAACCCGAAAAGTTACACGACATATTCCTACCCGAGAACAGGTAACGATGCGTATATATACCTCCTGGGTAAGGCGGTTAAGATCCAGTCACTCAACAACTATTTTACCCGCGACGTAAATGCGCCCAGGTTTGTAAGTCCTTCAACATTCAATTACGCCTTGCAGTATAATTCGCCGGCGGTGAACAAGGGAACCAACATAGGGGTTTATAATATTCCACTCGACTTTGCTTTGAAACCGAGGCTGAAAGGAATCGCTTTTGATATCGGAGCGCACGAGTATTAACATTTGGTTTGTATTTTAATTCTGAAAGACCCGCCACCCGGCGGGTTTTTCGTTTTATGATCCTCCGTTCCTGGATCTGACATCCCATCAAAGAGCATCTCATCTGTACTGACCTGCAAGCAGCGCTTCTTTCCCACACTTTTTACTGAAGTACATGATCCGGAAGCGGCAGTTGTACTTTGATGCGGCAATTATTACACAGCTAAGCGGCTGTCATGATTTTAAGAGTTTTACTGCCGCTATACCTTTCTATTTGCAAGGTACTTAAGCCTAAAACAATGTAAGAGACCAACCGCCTCCGTGTCTATTGTGCTTTCATCGTAAAAAGCGATTCCTAAAACAAACAGCGAAGGCTGCTTCCCTGTTCTAAAGCCCCACAAATGAAAATTAATTGCCCTTTGACAATTATGGCGAAGGCATTGATGATCGTCACCGTAGTCATGCCGTTGCTACAATGTTCTGATGAATATTTAACCCCTGATCCACGATTAACCCAACCACCCGATGCGCTTACTGAAAGCGTGTCGGCAAGTGCCGAGCTAACTGATTGCGCATCGTGCACCTATATCGTAGGCGAAAACGTTACAATCGTCGACGGCGCAGTGCTCGGGCTCAAGCCGGGAAGTGTGATCGGCCTGGATGCACGGATCAAGTACTCCAACCTCATTTTCCGGAATCTTGTCGGAACTCATGACAACCCGATAATCATCCGGAACTTCGGAGGAATTGTTCAGATCGATGGCACTGGAAAAAACAATGCGATCAAAACCGAAAACAGCCAGCATTTCAGGATCACGGGCGGTGATGTCAAGAACTCTTACGGCATCGTTGTTACCGGCGCCACGATCGGTATCAACCTGGGTCACCTCAGTACGAATTTTGAGGTCGACCATGTTGAGATCAAAAACTCCGGTTTTGCCGGGTTAATGGCGAAGACAGACCCGGGATGTGATGAAGCCACCTGGCGGGGAAACTTTCTCATGAAGGGAGTTTCAATCAACAACAATTATATTCACGACACCGGCGGGGAAGGTATCTACGCAGGAAACTCGTTCTTCATGGGCGCAAAAACAGCGTGCGGCGAACGGCTCCCCCATGAAATACACTATATCCGTATCTTCAGCAATATCATTAAGAATACCGGATGGGAGGGAATCCAATTAGGGTGTGCCACAAAAGGAGCGAGCATCCACGGCAACGTTGTTGAGAATTACGGCCTCGCAGATGTGCATGTCCAAAACAATGGCATTCAGATCGGAACTGGAACGGGTGGCCTATGTTACAATAACCTGATCCGCCGCGGCGCAGGCAACGGGATGATCGTTCTGGGTCTGGGTGATAATTTGATTTACAACAACATTATAGATGAAGCCGGGAACTACGGGATCTTTTGCGATGAGCGATACAGCCCCGGGCCGGGATTTCAATTCATCAACAATACCATTCTCAATCCAAAATCCGATGGGATTCGCATTTACGCTGATGACGTCGCGATGAATGTTATCGTGAACAATATCATCGCCAATCCCGGAAGTTATTCCGTTTATTCCTATCCCCGCAAACCAGATGATGCATTCATTTACAAATCGAGCGACAACGTCAGAATTCAGGAGCACAACAATTACTTCACGACGGATGTAGCGTCAATCGCACCAGATCTCAAGCTGAGCATGTACCGCCTGACCAGTACATCACCCGTTGTAGATCAGGGATTTGACATCTCAGGCTATGGGATTCAAACCGATTTCTATTTCAAAGCGCGTCTCAAAGGGTCCGGCTATGACATCGGGGCCGTCGAGCAATACTGATCCCAGGAAAATCCCGCAGCATGTTGCGGGATTTTTTTATTCCCTGTGGCGACCGCGTCCCTGCTTCGTTGCGGTAACGGGT
>CBFGXV010000460.1:0-3462 GCA_965652755.1 uncultured Chryseosolibacter sp.
CGGGCGAGATCAACCAGGTGGTTTTGAATCTGATCATCAACGCCACGCACGCCACCGCTCGCGAGAACATGTAGTTCGGGGAAGGCTTCTATGATCTCATGATAGAAGTCGAACGCCGGACCTTCCAGAACTCCGTCGCGCGAAACATCAGTTGATTTCACGTATTTCAGTCCGCGGCTGTAAAAATATTCCAGATGTTCGAAGAGTGAGAGATGCGCCTTGCGCTGCCATCCACGGAAGAGCAGTTCCTTTGACTCTTTGTTGATCACATCGGCACCGAGCGTCATTTTTTCGCGGCCATAAGAAATAATCCATGAGGCAAACAATTCGGGATCCGTTACGGCAATGCTGGCGGCTGTGATATAATCGGCTCCGTACTCATAAGCCTTGCTGATATCTCCGTCTGTGGAGATGCCTCCGGTAAAATCAACTTTCAGATCGGTATGACCGGCGACCGCCTCGAGCACGTGCCAGTTAACAGGGCTTCCGGTTTCCGCGCCATCCAGATCAACGAGGTGAACCACTTCAATGCCGTGATCTTCGAAACGTTTGGCCAGGTCCAGTGGGTTTTCGTCGTAGGCTTTTTCGCTGGACTTATCGCCTTTTCGCATCTTGACGACGATGCCCTTTCGAATTGCTATCGATGGAATGACCTGGATCATTAATTGATTGTTAAGAAGGCGAATTTACAATGCAAAGGGCAAACATCCACCGCTGTGGTCTAAAACCCAGTAATTAATTCTGAAAATATTTTGGCTTAAATCCTGTTGTAATAATGGTTATTTTTAGGTCCGTGTGTTCTGATTTAACGGGCATTTACAACTGTGCCCGTTCTTGTATTAACACTGGCAGCAAACCTGCATTAAGATCTAAAGCGCATTTAATGAAAATCAGGATGAAAAATTTCTTCAGTGCCACCGTCGTGCTTCTTTTGTTCGCGACTGCGGTGGCAGATGGTCAGGCCAGTGTGCGGAAAATGTCGACGACCATCAATCATCCGTCGCTGAATATTTTTGCGCCATACATCAGTGCAGACGCTAACGCAATTGTTTTCCTGTCAGACAATGCCGAAGACAACGCGCTCACGCCCTTTTTCAGTTTCCGTGAAAATGCTGACTGGCACGAACCTCAGGTCCTTCCGAAGACGATCTACACCCGCCTGAATTTTCTGCGTGGCTATGGACTCAGCGCAGATGGCGGTCAGTTGTTTTTCAGTACTATCAAGTCGCCCGGAGTCGGCGGCTTCGACATTTGGGTAAGCGATTGGAAGGGAACAGTGTGGGCGGCGCCTGCAAATCTCGGTGCGCCGATCAACAGCCGGGCGCATGAGGCTTGTCCCTCACTTACCACAGACGGCAAGGTGTTATACTTCATGCGTTGTGATAAGATGGACCAAAACAAGGCAGAACAGTGTAAGCTTTTTCGTGTCGAGAAGAAATCAAATGGTCAGTGGGGTGAACCAGCTGAACTTCCCGATCATATCAACACGGGCAATTCACAAACCCCGCGCATCATGGCAGACGGAGAAACACTGATTTTTTCGTCCGATAAGATGGGGTCTGGCAAGGGAGGAATGGATCTTTACGTTACTAGATTTCGCGATGGTAAATGGTCAGGCCCGACACCGCTGGACTTTGTAAACACAATCAGGGATGACCAGTATGTAAGCGTTACAGGACTGGGGAGATATCTGCTGAGAGATTCACCCGGCACGCGTAAGAACGAGCTGGTTGAGTACCTCATCCCGGGCGGGCTTCGTCCGCGCGGCATGATGAAAGTTGATGGAAAAGTTGTTGATGAAGCTGGGAGACCGGTCCAAGGCTACATTTCCCTCGTCGATAAACGGACCGGCGAGCGCGTTTACAACGGCCGGCCTGGTGGCGACGGAACGTTTTTGCTGTACGCCAGGGAAGGCAGTCGTTATGAGCTTTCCATCGATCCGGAACACGGTAACAAACTGTTTTTCTCCAGGACCATCGACCTGACACGCGAGCCGATTCCACAGGTTGAGAAGGTGCGCGCAGTGCTCAAACCGCTGGTGGCGGGCGAAGAACTTGTCCTGGAAGGCATCACATTCCAGGATCATTCATCGGCGATAGACCTGGCATCTTCAGAGCGAATGCTGCAGCGCCTTGCCCGGATGGTGACGAGCAATCAGAACCTCAAGTTTGAAATACATCTGTCCATGCAGGGCTACCAGGAGGATTCGCTGCAGTCCGATCCTGACCTTACTGAAATGCTTCTGGACACTGTTCAATGGAAGTACGTGGACATTGACACACTCGGCCAGTTATATGAGAAGGATACCGCTTCGGTGAAGGTTATTTACCACAATGATCGCACTTTCGAACAGGGTCAGGCGATCATGGATTATCTTGTTTCCAAAGGGGCACAGCAGAGCAACCTCGAAATAATCACGAGTGTTGTGCCCGCGGTGTTACCGGAAGAAAAGAAACTGTCGATAAAAATGAAGGTGGTCAGTATGTGAAGGGGAGTGACACGAGTGTCTTATCCCAGATGAAAACCATTTCAATGTCCTCACCGGTTTCCTCAAACGCTATCGTGAACTGTTCAAACTCGCGCTCCTGCTGTACGGCGTGAACGTCAATCTTTAAGACGTCCAATTCCGGATTGTGATTCGCTTTACCCTGGGAATTGACGCCCCATTGGCCGTGTTCGGAGTTAAATATAATGGTCCAGGTATTTTCGCGTGGTATCGTCCAAAGCGAATATTTTCCGGCTTTCAGGATCTGGCCTTCAATATTGAGGTCTTTATTCGTTTCAAAAGTTGTCGCTTCGTTAGCGCCGGTTCTCCAGACTTCATCATAAGGAACGAGTCCTCCAAAGATCTCGCGGCCTTTTTTTGACGGACGATTATAGAATACCTTAATGGTGAGGTCTTTTTGCTCGAATACTACTTCTTCTTCAGGACTAAAGGATTTGGTGTTTTTCAGCTGCACAAAGCCGATAAAAGCAACAATAGCTGCAATGATGGCAATTCCGATCAGGCTAAAAATTAAAAACTTCTTCATGGATTGATTAAACTAAAAATAAGTGCCTGTTAATCAAAGGGCTTAACTTAAAAACATTTTTTATTCTTTCTATCAAAATTCCTCTATATGGGGCTATTTTTACGTCCTCTAAACTTAATCGTTATGGACGTTTCCGCCTGGTGGCCATTTTTTGTTGTGATTGCGCTGTTTATTCTCGCCATCGTCTCTCCCTGGGTTTTTCCCAACAAGATGGTCAGCAAGAACAAACACGACAATGAGTTCTAGTCTACGGACTACTAACGTAAGATGAACGTATGTGTTTTCTGCGGTTCGGGAACTGGTGCAACCCCGGTTTATTCCGCCGCCGCACGGGAACTTGGTTCATTATTCGCAAAATCCTCTATTAATCTTGTTTCGGCGGGTATTCTCGATTACGTATTAAAGCAAAATTTTTCCGCCGAGTCATTCT
>CBFGXV010000461.1:0-3460 GCA_965652755.1 uncultured Chryseosolibacter sp.
TTTTTTGTAAAGGTCTCATTGATATAACGGATCATGTTTTCAGGAGAATTGTATTCATCAAACGTGTCGCGAAATGTCTTAATACCCAGTGAAACGAGCGCATCTATGTCTTTCGGGTGGCAGGTCCTTACGGAGATGCCCTCATTCATGGTTGTAAGATTCATACTTATGCGGTTTAGGATATGTTCAATTCCATTTTGATGTTGCTGCGCTTATAGGGGCCGTCGACGGGGACCTCCCGGAAGCCGAGCTTTCTGTACAGGGCGATGGCAGAATCTAGTATCGTGTTTGAATATAAGATTATTTTTCCTCCTCCGGAACGCTGTGCCCTGGCAATCGCAGCTTCCGCCAGGGCGCGACCGATCTTTTTACCCTGATAATTTTCATCAACCGCCATCTTCGTCAGCTCATAAACATCGCCTGGCAAGCGTTTCAACGCCACAGTGCCCGCGACAACACCATCCCAAACTGCAATAAAAATACTTCCTCCTTTCTTCAGGACGTGCTCATAGGGATCCTGAAGCATGTCGTAGTCCGGAGGTTCCATCGAAAAATATTTTTCGATCCAGCCGCGGTTCAATTCTTCAAACCATGGTTGATGTTCCGGCCTGTAGTCTATGATCTCAAGCATAATTTTCCCGACAGCTAACGACCCGTTGTAAACTGCGCACGCCAAATATCGCGCAACTGGTATCCCTTATTGACAATATAAATTCCAGCCAGAGTCAGCAGGATCGAGAGCCATATTTTCAGGTTCAGCGGTTCATTCAAAACCATCCAGCCAAGCACTACGGCAACCAGGGGATTGATGTAGGCGTATAAAGATACAATTGTCATCGGCAGCTTGCGCAACGCGTATGCGTATGAGGCATAGGCGATGAGCGAACCGAAGAGGATCAGGTATAGCAATGACCACCCAACTTCGTGCGACCATGTAACCGCAGAAAGATCGTCAAACGCCAGGCTGAATGGGATGAGCAGAACGCCGCCGAAAAACATCTGGAGGCCCGCATTTACAAAAGGATTGCTTTCCGTATTCTTCTTTTTTATCCAAATACTTCCCCCGGCCCAGGCCACAACTGCTGCGAACGTGAAGATGATACCCGTGATGTATTCAGTTTTCGAAAAACCTTCGAGGTGCTCGCTGAACATGAGCATGATCCCCGCGAGGCCCAGCACCACGCCGGCCAGGATTGGAAAGTTCGGGCGCTCTTCGCGATGAACGGTGACGTTGATCACGATTACGAGAACCGGCATCAGTGAGCAAATGACCGCGGCGACTCCGCTGGGAATATGCATCTCCGCCCACGCCACAAGCCCGTTACCGAGGGAGATCATAAAGAATCCGCCAATGGCCTGGCGCCACAAATGACCGGTTGAAGGAAATTTCGCCTTCCCCAGAGTGAACAGGAATGCAAGTAAGATCAAACCGGCGGTTGTCTGTCTCATCGCTGTAAAAAGAAACGGCGGAAAGTGCAATACCGCGATGCGCAGTGCCAGGTACGTTGTACCCCATATGATACAGACTGCGGCAAGGGCAAGATATGGCAGATAAGCGCGGCGATTCATTTGTTGTCCTGGGTTTATAGGGTCAGCTGATTCCTTTTCAAATTTTGTCGTATTAACGTAAGAAAAACAGTTTCAGTTTTATGAAGTTTTACCATATCAGTTTAGGAAAAAAACTGATATAAACAGCGAATGCCGGCATCTTTCCCGGGGCTACTGTGAATAACAAGTCATTGCGTTCAAGCCAGTCTCGCCAGGCATTGTGCAATCGATTTCATAATTTTTTTATTATATTGTTCGGACCTCATCCAGTGCACGAGTTGCACCCGAAACAACGTTCCTTGATATTCAGAAGTCAGTTGACCGACCGGGAGTGGGATGGCGCCCATGGTCGTTTTTTTGCGTGGAGTCAGTTAGTCCGAATTATATGCAACAATTTAAAACCCTTGTCTATGAAAAAATGTTACTTACTGTTTTGTACACTTTTATTTCTGCATCAAGAGGTATTGTCCCACCCGGAGATTAACGGAATTGAATCGTACGCGTCGTCAGCGACAGATGGCGCGCGTGATCGCCGAACGCCAACTCAATCGTCTTACAATAGCCTTAGCGTTGCGCGCGTCAGTCCGGTTGCCGTGGCTGTAACAGGTACTGTCACCGACGAAGACGGTCAGGGTTTTCCGGGCGTGAACATCATTGTAAAGGGCACGTCCACTGGAACAACCACAGATGTGAATGGCAGGTATGCTCTTGAAGTCGCCGACGACAATGCGACATTGGTATTCTCTTTCGTCGGGTATGAGGAGCAGGAGGTTGCGGTCAGTGGCAGGACGGTGATCGACGTGCAGATGCAACCCAATCTCCAGGCTCTGGATGAAGTTGTGGTGACGGCGCTGGGTATTGAGCGCTCGCAAAAGAGTCTCGGGTATGCAACGACAAAAGTCAGTTCTGACGAACTCACAATAAACAGGACACCAAACTTCATGAATGCACTGCAAGGAAAAGTTGCAGGTGTGAGTATTTCGGCGCTCGGTACCGGTCCTGCGGGAACTTCAAAGATCCGCATCCGCGGGCAATCATCGATGTCGGGGCAAAACAGTCCGCTTATCGTAGTCAACGGTATACCCATCGACAACACAAATTTTGCGACGAATCAGGGGAACGCAGGCTCGGACAGCTCCATTCCGGTACGCGGAGGTGGTGGAGTGTACTCTGACGGCGGAGATGGACTTTCCAGTATCAATCCGGATGATATCGAAAGTATGACCGTGCTGAAAGGCGCGGCGGCATCGGCGCTGTACGGCTTCCGCGCGCAGAATGGTGTTATCATGATCACAACAAAATCCAAAGGCGAATCGCGCGGCATTGGCGTAACCTATAATATGAATTACACCAACGAGACTCCGCTCGATTTTACGGATTATCAATATGAATATGGCCAGGGTGAAAATGGTGTACGGCCCACCAGTCCCAATCCTACTTCGGGCCAGTGGTCATTCGGGGAGCGGTTTCAACCCGGGATGACACACATTCTCTTTAATGGACTTGAACTCCCTTATGAACCGCAGTACGACCGGATCAAAAAGTTCTACAGGAACGGGCAGAATCTCACGAATACCGTGACATTGTCTAGTAGCGGAGAGAAAGGAGGATTTAATTTCTCTATGGCTAATCTCGACAGCAAGGGTATTGTTCCGAATAACAAGTATAACAGGAAGACTTTCAACCTTGGAATGACCTACAACCTGTCAGATAAATTAACGTTCCAGGCGAATGCGAACTATTCGAACGAGAACAATCAAAATCCTCCGAATATTGCGAATCAGGACAACTCTATTCCAACTTCCCTGTCCAACCTGTCCAACTCAATGCCGTTGGAGGTACTGGACGCCAACAAGTACAATGCCCAGGGAAATGAATACATTTATTCACGGTTCATGAACCGCACAAATCC
>CBFGXV010000462.1:0-3452 GCA_965652755.1 uncultured Chryseosolibacter sp.
AAGATTTATCGCATCATAAAAACCGTATTCACCCCACAGGCGATCGCCAACGGTGTAATAAAAAAACTTTAACGCTTTCATCGACTCCGCCGGCGTATAGGGAAACGATGACAGTGCGGCAGTCGGCGCAATGACCCCGAGATCGTTTGTCGGTGAATGCGCTGCATATCCACTGTGATTGTCGCTTGATGTAAGTCCCCAAAATGAATCGCTATAACCAACGAAGTCTTTGGGATTATCGATACAATAGGCCTGGTTGATCAACGTTGCATTTACATTTTGCTCCCAGTAATTAGCATAGTCATCACTAAAGTGCGGATCCAATCCCAGGTAAGAATAATGTACCCAAAACAACGGACTTGGACTTTCCAACGGAAGGGTATAACCAAAATACTGGTTGCCTTTTACGATTGCGCCATTTTTTCCATAGCCATTGGTATACACACTCTTGGGTATCGGATGTGTAGGAGAAGCCGCTGCCAAAAAGTAAGTGATTTGCTCCTCGAAGTACCCGTACAACGGAAAATTCATGGCCCACTCAAGATCGGGAGACCAATGCCAATACAATACATTTTCGTTCTTCCGATACCAATCCCACTCAACGGTTTTCCAGAGGCTATTGATACGGTTGATCAGATTATTGCCAACGGTATCCGGCGGCTGCAGGTACTGACGGAATGTAAGTAAACCCTGAACCAAGAATGACGTCTCGACCAAGTCACCCCCATTGTCTTGCGGGCTAAATGGAATTACCCGGCCCGTGCTCCCGTTGAGCCAATGCGACCACGCGCCATGAAAGCGGTCAGCCTTTTCTAAAAAAGTTACCATCTTCTTCAGTCGTTCGACACCCTCCGCGCGCGTGATAAAGTTCCGCTCCATGGCTACGATGATCGCCATAATTCCGAAGCCGGTACCACCGCTGGTAACAATGTCGCCGGAAGTATTTCGTTCCCTCGCCATGCCGCTTTCCGGATGTGCAAAATCCCAGAAGTACTTGAACGTTTGCTGTTGAACCAACGTGAGCAATGCCTCGTCCCCAATGACCGGGAAATCAGGTGTCGGGTCTGGTGCAGTGACAAATGCCTTAACCACCGGCAGGACGTTTTCCTTTTTAATGCCTTTTACCTGATTTGAAATGGAAAATTGATATTGCACGAGGTCGCGAAATTTTTGCTGTGGTGTTACAACAACTTTCTTATTTCCGTCGGATAGACTGATCGTGGTAGCGATCGGGCCGTTAACATCCGAAATAGCGATGGTTTGCCCCGTTACAGTAGAGGGATCCAATGGCGCTGAAAAGACAATTTCAAATGGCTTGTCACAGGGAATATCGGTAAACCGTCCTCCCTGCAATCCATCGACACCTCCGAGGTTCAGCGTCACAATATCCATCGTCTCGGCAAACGTTGAAAAGATGATGTCAGCGCCGGCAAAATTTTCGCCACCCTGTCCTTTAAGATCTGGTGATATGATCAGTTTATATTTTTCGGCAGCAGTCAGCCCGTCTACCGGTGAGACAGAGACCTGCGTGTTATTCTCCAAAAAAGAAATGGTGACAGGCACATCGGCGCGGGTAGCGTCGAGTACCAATTGGAAGCTTCGTTCTGCAGATACCACATCAACGGGAGCAGAAAAGGATGCCACTATTGGCTGACCGGGCGGAGCCGACAAGTTATTGGGGGAATTGGAAAGATCGAGATTGTAAGATCCGACTTTGACGCTCGATAACACGAGCACTGCAGTGCCTTCATCGTCCTTACACGCGGAAACAATCAGCAAAAAAATCAGGCTATAAAAAAAACTTCTAGTCAGGTTCATCCTCCATTAAACAAGAACCGATACGTTGAGTTCACCTGGTTTAAATCTATTTGACCAGGTGCAACCAGCTTTTGCAAGTGGCGTGATCATCGATCGATATTTCATAATAGTAAATACCAGCGGGGAGATCACCTCCATCCCAATCGTATTGGTAGTCCGGTGCGTCGTATACCTTTTCTCCCCACCGGTTGAAAATAGCCAGTGTAGTTTTAAAGCCATAATCCGCCGGCGTCGTACCTTTCTCATCGCCCATCTGGACGGTAAAGGTATCGTTTGCTTCATCCATCAAACTTGGAGTAATGACATTTGGTATGAGTAATCTGAACACCGGCATCGACACAACCTCCTCCGTCACGCAAAACTCGCGTACGGCGACAAGCTTTACGACATAGAGCCCATCTTTTTTAAATTCATGATCGATTTCCGTTTCATCGGATGTAGTGCCGTCGCCAAAATCAAAATACAAACGATCACCTTCCCGAAGACTATCCGTAAGATTTGTTACCGCTACCGTTGGCCGGCTGAAGCATTCATCACTCCGATCGATTTCAAACTCCGGAGCAATCGGCGTGATCACGGCGAGATCGACCGTATCTTTTCTAATACATCCGGATGCTTCAGTCATCGTAATATAATATCTCGTCGTATCCTCGGGACTAACGATAGGATTAGGCAACGTGGACTGAAAAGAGCCATCCGCACTTTTCCAAAGATATTGTTGAGCACCTGAAGCCTTCAACTGATAGGGGCTCCCGAGACACAAGGCATCGTCGTCCTGAACTTTTCCTAACGCCAGAAAGATATCTACTTTAATGGAGGCAGAATCTCTAATCTTACAGGTTCCGGGGTCAATCGCTTTCAGTGTCACCGTATATCTGCCGGGAGCTTTGTACTGGTGAAGCACCATTGATGTATCCGTTTTTACAATTGTCGTTCCATCACCGAGATCCCACTCAAAGATCTGTCCTCCGGTACTGAGGCTTTGATACACAATGGTATCGGGGATACAAATCTTGTTCAACCCAGGCATGTCCAGTCGCACTGAATTTGACTGAAGGCGCGCTTTGAGGGCCGATAAATCAAATTTGAACGCAGCGTTATTGCAGTTGCTGCTTCTGTTCACACGGGACCACGAACCTAATGTGGTCGGAAAATCTGAAGTAGAATGCCCTAATGCATTGTACGCAGCGCACCCGGCGCATACGGCATGATAAACAACGCCACTCTTATCGAAACGGCTTGTTCCGCCGTCAACATGGGTCGTTGAAGATGTTCCTCCGAGAAAAGTCCCGTATAAAAATTCAGATGCGTCATCAGTCAGCACGATAAAGTAAAAATCCGATCCTGAAGTTGTGCGTTGAAATGCATCAGGAGTGACAGGCATACCGTGTGTATTGCTTTGCCAGTTATTGGACTGGCTGTTTACAGCGCCACCCCATCCAGACATGTACAGGTTGTTACACTCGTTCACCAGAAAGGCCGTTGGAGATATATCAGGTATTCCCCGACCTGAACCAAAAACGGTTGAGAACTTCAGGGTCGTCAGAGAACTGTTAAACTTTTGAACAAACTGGCCGCTGTTCGGATTGTGGTAAACGCCGGGTGTGATTGGAAAATCTCCCGACGTCTGTCCA
>CBFGXV010000463.1:0-3450 GCA_965652755.1 uncultured Chryseosolibacter sp.
TGGCGTACGTGCCGGATACCTTCGGCGCAAACAACTGCGGCACCTTGTTCTGCTCTCCGGCCTGCGTCTCCACCTGATAGACATCCATGAACGTCACTCCGGCGATGATCTTCAGACTGTTTGTAAATGCGACGTCGGCATTCAATGTAATGCCTTTGGAAACCGCGTGCCCATTCAGGTTGTCATATATTATCAGGTCAGGATCTGTGAGAAAGTCACCGACGATCTTATTGGTAAAGTAGGTGTAGAAGAGGCTCGCATCCAGTCCCACAAATCCCGAAGAATGCGTCAGGTTCGTGCCGTAGTTAAGGTTCACGTTCCACGACTGTTCAGGCTTAAGCTCGTTCTGGATGATCACCTGCCGCGCGCCAGTCAGTGCCGCGTGGTCCTCAGTGAACAGGTTCACAACCCTGAAGCCATTCCCGGCACTGAGCCGGATCGTATTGTTCTTGTCAGGCGACAATTTAAAACTCAGCCGCGGTGAGAAAATATTCCCGTGATGATTATGCCGGTCATATCTCAATCCTCCCAGCACGGTAAACTGATCGTTGACCTTCAGCTCGTCCTGCACAAAAATTCCGGGCAGCCAGGTATGCATGGGAAAATTTATGTTCGTTGAGTCGCCCGAACTGGTGCCAACAGTGTTGTCGTCGTAATAAACATACCGCAGCGGAATGCCCGCGAGAAGGTCATGTCCGCCAATCTTTTTGTCCCACCGCAGCTGGGCGAATGACACATGTTGATCCGCCAGAAACATGGTGGTGCCATAGTAAGAATCCTGGAGGTGGTAATTGTATGAATAGTCAAAAATGATCTTCTGCTTCCGGATGGGAAGTTCATAGTTACCCAAAAGCTCAACGCGATTCGTGTAAATGCTTTCGTCGTAGGTCTGGTCGCTGCCGCGATCAGCTCTCGTCCACTGCAATTCTCCTCCCCAACGGTCCTCGTACACATAACGCATTGCAAGCGATGCCATCCGTTCATTTTTTCGCCCGAAGTCGAACTTGTTAAAGAGGGAGATCCGCTGCTGTTGCGTTACGTCTGTGAAGTTGTCGTCGTTCACATCAAGCGGGTTTTTGAAATTAAAGTAATTGATGCCGACCAGGGCGTGGGTGTTCCTGATCTTCCACTTGGTGGCGATGTCAGCGTTGTACTCGTTCAAGGTAGTTGCCGAAAGATCCAGGTTGAGCAGGGGAGAGGTGAGCGGATCCTTCGTAATGATGTTGACCAGGCCACCCACTGCCTCCGAACCGTAAAGTGTGGAAGCAGGCCCTTTGACGATCTCGATGCGTTTTACGAGGCTGTTCGGGATCCCGGAGAGTCCGTAAACGGTGGCAAGACTGCTGACAATGGGCATTCCATCCAGCAATACCATTGTGTAAGGGCCCTCCATGCCGTTGATGTGGATATCGCCCGTATTACACACGTTGCAATTGAGCTGCGGCTGAACACCGTTGATCATCGACAGCGATTCGAAAATACTTGGGGTGGGATTCTTCATGAACAAAGCGGGAGAATAAACTTCGACAGGGATCGCCGAGTTCATCTTCGAAACTTCCTTCATTGTCCCCGATACGACAACTACTTCCTTCAGCGAATTCACATCGGGTGTTAGCAGGATGGTGTATCGCGATTGCCGCGGATTTATTTTCACGGTATCTGTCTGGTATCCGATAAAGGATACAACGATGCGGTTATTGGTCACGTCTCCGGATGTGCCGATTGTGAAGTTGCCCGCCTGATCAGTTGTTGTTCCCGTCGATTGCGGGAGAAAGAGGACGGACGCAAACGCAAGCGGCTCGCGGGTTTCTGCATCTTTGACTGTACCAGAAAGCGTGGTGCCCTGCGCCTGCGCCCCAAAAGGAAGCAGAAGGATTAACATGAGTCCGTAGATAAGCTTGTGCGCCATATTATTTTAGTGATTCAACTATTTTTCTGACATTCGCATTTACCATTCCGACATAGGTTCCCTCCGCCGTGCCTGCGTTGCCCATCGCATCGGAGAAGAGCGTACCACCGATCTTAACGTTCCATCCTTTTTCGCGACACCCCTGCAGCACTGCCTCGATCGATTTCTGCGACACAGACGTCTCGACAAAGATTGCCTTGACTTTCCTTGCGATGATAAAGTTTACGAGGTCTGTGACGTCACGCAGGCCGAATTCAGACAAAGTGGATATTCCCTGAAGGCCTCTGACTTCTATTTTGTAAGCGTCGCCGAAATATCCAAAAGCATCGTGTGCTGTGATCAGTACCCGTTGCGTTGCAGGAATATCCTGCAAAGTGTTTGTGACTGCAGCGTGCAGCGAATCCAGCTTCTTCAGGTAGGCATCGCCGCGCTGCCGATACTCTTCGCGGTGCGCCGAATCATATTCCTGCAGGAAGGCTGAAATGCCCTTGACGGCTTCGGCCCACAACTTCACGTCGAACCAGATATGCGGATCGTAAGCGCCCTGGAATCCCGGCACCTTCCGCAGCATTTCCTCGGGAATGTTCTCTGCAACGGCGACGACGGGTTTGATGCGTCCGAGTTTCTCAAAAATTTCTCCCATCTTGCCCTCGAGGTGAAGGCCGTTGTAAAAAATAACATCGGCCGAGGTCAGCCTCTCGAGATCTCCATGCGTCGCTTTATATAAATGAGGATCGACTCCAGGGCCCATAAGTGCCACGACATCGGCGTGCTTCCCGGCGATGTTGGACACCGCATCCTGGATCATTCCTGTTGTTGCTACGATCCTGATCTTTTGTTCCGGGTCGCGCTCATTCGGTTGCTGCTGTTTGCATCCGGAGAATAGCAGCATGCATATGAAGACTAATGTGGGCCTGAAATAACCACCTTTGGTGAAAATGTCTCTTGCAACGCCTGCCATTATCATATTCGATCTGCCATTTTACGTTCTTGATTATTCTCAACGGTCCATGCTGTCTGGCCAATGATGTCCATCACGACGTCACCAACAGATTTTCTGCAGCATGCCTCGAAATAAAAGCCTTGTTCTTATTGTTGATCAGGATCTCGAGAGATCCGTCAAATTCAATCTTGTCGAGTATGGAGATCTTCGCGCCGATGCTAACCCCTATTTTACTGAGATATTGAAGGAATGAGGGCGATCCGTCCTTCACTGACCGGACCACTGTTTTCTTATTCACAGGGGATTCCGACAGGGCGCTCAACCTCAACTCATGGATATTGCCTTCTTTGTCAGGGATCGGGTGACCATGCGGGTCCGCGGTAGGGTACCCAAGGAATTCATCCAGCTTCTCTATCAACAACGGTGACTGTATGTGCTCGAGCTGCTCGGCGACATCGTGCACCTCATCCCAGCTGAAGTTCAACTTTTCGACCAGAAATGTCTCCCATAACCGGTGCTTCCGTATGACTGAAAGCGCGCGGGTCTTTCCCTGCCTGGTGATCTTGGCCCCATAGTACTTTTCATACGAGATCAGATT
>CBFGXV010000464.1:0-3449 GCA_965652755.1 uncultured Chryseosolibacter sp.
GGCATCAACACAACCTCGGCTTTGATCCCGGATGTGTCCACAGCAACCGCTGTCTGTTTCGGTTCCTCTTTGGGAGCTTGCTGGGCCTGCGGAGCTTTGGCATCTGCTTTTGCCTCCGCCTTGCCACCGTTCTGCTCAGCCTTGCCTGCTCCGGCAAGCAATGACTGAAAATCCTCTCCTTTATTTCCTACTACTGCGAGAACATCATTCACCTGAACGGCTTCACCTTCTTTGGCTCCAAGGTAAAGTACAGTGCCAGTGTTGAAGGATTCATAATCCATTGTTGCTTTATCAGTTTCAATTTCCGCCATCAACTCGCCGGACTTTACTGTGTCCCCGACTTTTTTATGCCATTTGGCGATCACCCCTTCTGTCATGGTATCGCTCATCTTGGGCATTCGTACGATTTCTGCCATTTGTAGATTAAAGTTTAATAAAAATTTCCGACGACGACACGCGTGGGATCATCGCGGAATAAGCCCTCAAAAATAGGCTATTCAAGGGGATTTTCAAGGAATTTTTAAGATCGGGCCGCTTTTTAGAAATTAAACGTCCCGATCAGCACCTCAACTTCGGAGGTAGACGGATTCAGTCCTTTTGAGTAACGCACACCAATATCAAATTGAGGCAGGAATCTCAGGATATTGATATCAACGCGCGCCTCGATACCCGCGGACGTGTACTCCTGGGTACTTTGAAACAGGGGGCTTTCTCCCAGGCCATAGTCAAAAAAGAGATTTGCGCGCAGCCGCTGGATGTTTAGCAGGGGGCCGACAGCAATATCGGGATACCACAAGGGCAGCGTGTAATTTACGGATGCCGAATAAAAATTCTGAAACCGGCCTACTGAATGACCTCTTGGTGTTGGTACCTGGTTCCGGAATACATAATTCTGGCGAACCTGTTCAAATTCGGTGTGCTGCCACGCTCCGTAAGTCCAGAAGGAATGGTGCTTTGTAAAACCGGGAAAATACAGAACGCCGAAAGCTGAGAGCAGTCGTCCCTTAAAATCACCGCCGAAGGGCGTTTCAAACGACTGCAGCTCTATCTGCTGACCCCATTTACTGTAGATATCCCGCCTGCTGATCTTCAACAACCGGAAAGCGGAAACGCTGAAGTTGTTGTAAAGAAGCTGACCATTGTCGACGTAATCACGAAAAAAATACATTGATTCGTCCCCGCGCGGAACGAGTCGTCCACCGCCGTCGACATTGTTTTCAAAGTCCGATACCTGCGTCAGTCCTACGGAGTTGCCGACGGAAACCTCCCCGTGATACCTGGAGTTCGTGGTGATGAGCGGCACCCTTACACCAGCCTGCAGATTTTTTTCCTTCCATTTGAAGATAACATCGCGCGACTCCGAGGTGACCGGATCGACCAGCGTATCATAGAACGTCATACCCCCTTCATTCACGGAGCGGCTCGCAACCGAAGCTGAAAGATCGATGATGGGATACCACCCCTGGTAGCTAACCTGACCTCTAAGCGCAGAAGTGCGTTCATTGATATCGAAGTAATACCCCAGTCCAATGGATGTTGTGCTCAATATATCCCGGGATAGAATGCCCACACTTGCCTCCGCCAGATCGCTGTCGACAGTAACTCCCCAGTTATAAGGATTGATGAAACCGCTGGCCTTGCGATACCGCGCATGTGGATATTCTTTTGCAGGAACATCGCGGAATATATCGGGATGTCCCTCCTGCTCGACCAGGTGGCGAAAGAACAGGCTTGCCTGCCGCCGTGGTTGATATCGTTTCCAGTCCGATGGCTTGAACGGTATGCTTACAATGTCAAGACCATCACGCGTCTGATCGTTGTAGTAAAGGGTTTCTCCGTCCTCTGAGACACAGGGGTTGTAAGCGCCGAGGCGACTGCTCGTGACCCGGTAACGCGTTCCCGTTCTGAGATCAATCGCATAAATGTTATCGATCCCGCTTTCAGGTGAGTTAAATAAAAGGTAGTGACCCTGCAGAATGGGATAACCGACATTTTCCTGAGACAACGGAAGAACGTCATTCCCTTTTCCGTCGTCATAGTTGATGATCTCAATTGTTTTTCCTTCGGGTTCTGTTCGCAGGACGACGATATTTTTTCCATCCTCCGACCACTGGGGCATGGAGTAAAAATGATTGCGCGGGTTCGGAAACTTCTTTATCACGTTCCCATCACCAGCGTCAAGCACCACGAGGCTCGTCTTGTATTCAAGGTCTGTTTCCACGGTGACGATCCTGTCACCCTGTCTGGTGATGGCTGCGCTTGCATATCTCGACTCTTTCGGTCCAATCCGTTTTCTTTTGCCAGTCTCGAGATTATAGGTCTTAACCTGGGAATAATTCCTCACACGCCATCGCGGATCAAATCCGTATTCATTCCATACTACGATATTGCCCTCGGCCGACAACATTCCCGTGTCATTCATCAGACCCGGCGTAAAAATTTTTTCTTCACCATCTTCCAATACGATGAATTGTTCAATGTCACCGATGCCTTTCTTCAGCGCAAGGATCCTGCCATCGGACAACGTTTGCGGATAAAGGTAATCGGTATAGGCTTTATCACGTCGCTGATTCACCTTGACAAAAGGTGTGAGTTCGATGCCATCAAGCTCCTTTCTCCAGTCCGCTTCGAGCTCGTCGGCCATTTCGTTGTACAGGTCCGTCACGTGCAGCCCGGTTTCCTTCTTTATCGCGTTCGAAAACGCAAATGGTAAAAATGGCACGCTCCATGACCGGGCCGTGATCTTGCTCCAGATGTCAGGATCATTTGTTTTGCGCCGCAGGTGGCTCACCATGTAGTAACCGAGCACATAATGATCGGGTATGTTGTGTCGATAAGACCTGAGATGCTGTTTATGGTAATTGAACTTGCGTCCTTCGAGGAGATTCGTTTTCATCAGCAGTCCGAAATTCGGGATCTTGCCCCGTCCGCTCGGAGTCAATGCCGTTTCAGTCGCCACAGCGTCGCCTTCCCAGAACCATGACGGGGCTGCAACCTGTGCCATACCCGCAAGTGAGATCGAGCCGAACAGGTAATAGATGGCTTTGTTAAACCCACGGGTTACATGCTGGTACTGCACGACGTGTCGGTACTCATGCGCGGTGAGCAGATCAAGCCAGTCGTTCGTGCCGATGAAATTGTAATCCTGTGTCGGCATCGCATAAAATTCCGACCGTCTTGGCAGAATGGATACAAAACCATTGGAGACGGCTGAACGATTCTGAAGGATAAATGTCATGCGCCGCGGCTGCGAACCCAGCGACTTCGCCGCAGGAACCCGGATGTGCTCAAGTGAATTCGCGACGCGTTGCGCCTGATCCTCAAAACCCCTGGTGTAGAGTACGCGGAAGTTAGGGGTTTGAACCTGATGCCATCTGACCGATGGCGGGTTGTTTTCCAGCGTAGCCTGTGCCCCGGCGGACACCATCAAAAATGAAAGTAAAAGAACC
>CBFGXV010000465.1:0-3438 GCA_965652755.1 uncultured Chryseosolibacter sp.
CCGCGAGGTTCTGTTCGAAGGAATTGGTCTGCAGTTCCTTAAGATACTGCAGATCTGCCCCGGCACAAAAGGCTTCGCCGTTTGCCCGCAATATTACGACCCTGACCTGATCATCATCCTCCGCCTCCTTAAAGGCCAACCTCAATTCTGACACGAGATCATAACACAGCGCGTTGCTTTTTTCGGGCCTGTTCAAGGTAATATAAGCGATGCGGTCCTCGACGGCGTATTCCAGGTACTTCATGTGTCCTCGTTTTCTATTTTCGTAATGAATGCACCCTAATGTAATAAAGAATGAATTTACAATTTATACAACTTCGCCTCCTCTAAAAAACGGGATGCGAAGAAAAAAGAATTACTGCTGTCGAGCAGCACCATCCCGAATGACACCTTGGACCGAAGCGCTGCGATATCGCGGACGGAATTATTTCCAACCACGAGCCAATCGACAGCCATGGGCCCGGGCAGCTTAAAATCCGGGTCGGTGATGTGAAGGATCTTTGTGCCTTGCCAGACGATCAAAGCCCCTCCTTTAAAAGCGTATGCGGGAACTTTACTCGTTTCACGCACAATCCCTGAAACTTGTCGATGCGGCACGATGTGGAAACGCATCTTTCTTTGATCACCATGAAGTTCCGGGTCAGCGATGAACATCGTATTGCCGTGATCAATAAGATCAATGGCGCTGTGGCCCGGGATACTGTAAACCGCCATCTTCCGCACACTCACCTCTTCAAAGAAATGTATCCAGTGAAGTGACGCAAAGGTGACCATGCAGACGAACGCAAAGATCAAATAATTAAACTTCCTGAACTCGAAAAGGCATAGCATAGCTGCGATAAAGATGAGCACCAGTGCGCATTGCCATGGGGTGATAAAAATATCGCTGGTCACGCTGAACGGAAAGTCCTCCAGCGTGAAAACCACGGCGTTAAGAAAGACGATGATCCACTTCAGACAATATCCCAGGATCATGGCTATCGGTGGAATAAAAGCAAAAGCCAGGACCACAAGCCCGAGGATGAGAACAACGAATGATAAGGGCACCACGAGAAGATTCGAAAGAAGAAAATAATTCGGGAATTGATGGAAGTACAACAAACCAAGCGGGAAAGTGGCGATCTGCGCCGCGATGGAAACCGCGGAGATTTTCCACAGCTCAACTACAAGCCAGTGCCCCGGCTCCCACAAGAGAAGAATACGCGGATAGATATAAACAATTCCCAGAACGGCCAGGTAAGACAACTGAAAGCCTACAGACCGGAGAAGGAACGGATCGAACATCAGAAGGCATAATGCCGACACCGCCAGGGTATTGTAAACATTTGTGCTCTTTGCCCACGGCCGGGCGATAGCAAGAAAAGAGAACATTCCCACCGCGCGCAGCACGGAGGGAGACAAACCCGTTACAAAAGCGTATAACCAGAGCGTTGTAAGGGAAATCAACGCGATCATCCAGCGGCCCCGTGGAAGTTTGCCGAGTGGTGAAAGCATCCACAAGAGTATAAAATACAATATGCTGATATGCAATCCCGAGACCGCGAGAATGTGCATGGAGCCTGTGGCGGAATAGGCGTCGATCAATTCGTTATCCAGCCCGTCCGTAACCCCGAGCACAAGCGCAGCCGCAATCCCCTGCTCCCGGGGGCCCTCGACAAACCTGTTTAAAGTTTTTTCCGCCCATGCCCTCCCCTCGTAAGCGAGAGACATAAACCAGTTCGGCGGCGCGTGTCCGGTTTTAACGACGTCGCCTTTCTTTATAAAATGCTGATGATAAATGTTTCGCAGGCCGAGGTACTCCCTGTAGTCGAACTCTCCGGGGTTTGCAGGCGGATCCGGGCGTTGAGGCCGACCCTTGATAATCAGCACATCGCCATAACGGAATGGCTGGGGAAAATCCTTTTTGGAAAAGTAAAAAACGATCTTTGCTGAACCGGGATGCCAAATGCTGTCGTACAATTCCGTGAGCCGGCCCTCCATTTTCCAGGAGCGCTCTTTTTCTTCCGGAAAACGGGTTATCACAGCCCTGTACGATAAAACCTTTCCGCCGTGATTTAACAAATGACCAGGTTCGCGGGATTCGGTCTGCGCGACAAGATTGATGTAGCCCAGTACGAACACGAGTGGCAGCGCGATCCAACCGGGGTTAATGATCCTCCGGAATTTTCGATTAGTCAATACGAGCAGGAAATAGGCACCCGTCGTAGAGAGCACGATCGGCCACCATACAGCTTGCGGAATGAGGTCGGGATCATAAAAGGCAAGAAGGATACCCGCGATAAAAAAAAGCACCGTCCGAACAAAGGTATAGGGTATCCACCGGATCATCGTGGAAGATAAGAAATTAGAGAGGAACGGACAACGTGAATCACCGTATCCCCACCCTGGAAACGCGTGGGGCTACGGTGATATACGGATGTTCAGCAATGCAGTAGTGAATTCAATTGCGGGCTGCTGAAGAATTATTGTCTCGGCGCCGCCGGAGTTTCCTTGGTGTACGCTTCAATAATATCCTTCACCAACCGGTGGCGCACAACGTCCTTGTCTGTGAGTTCGACAAATCCAATTCCCTTCACGTCGCGAAGGATGCGGATAGCCTCTTTCAAACCGGACCTTTGATTAGAAGGCAGGTCGATCTGGGTGGGATCTCCTGTAATGATCATTTTGGATTCTGGTCCCATGCGCGTCATAAACATTTTCATCTGCATCGGCGTGGTGTTCTGCGCCTCGTCCAGCAAAATAAACGCGTTGTTGAGCGTGCGTCCACGCATATAGGCCAGCGGCGCGATCTCGATGATCTCCCGCTCCATGTAGTAGCTGAGTTTCTCGAATGGGATCATGTCATTCAACGCATCGTATATGGGGCGCAGATATGGATCGATCTTCTCCTTTAAATCCCCCGGAAGGAAACCCAGGTTTTCCCCTGCCTCAACAGCAGGACGTGAAATGATGATCTTTTTCACGGCCTTGCTCTTCAGCGCCTGCACCGCCATCGCCACGGAAATGTAGGTCTTGCCTGTTCCGGCAGGGCCCAGGGCGAATACCAGATCGTTCTCCTTCACGTCGTCGACGAGGCGTTGCTGGTTGACGGTCTTTGCCTTGATGGCGGACCCACGGGTTCCGTAAATAATGACGCCATCCGGAGTTACACCGTTCCCGGGATCGGGAAGGGTGATCTCTTCCTCCCGGGCAATGTAACTTTTTACATTCTCCTCTGTGATGCGACCATATTTGTGATAATGCTGTATCAAGGAGGTGAGGATATCGTCAATCTGCACAATTTCAGAAGTACTTCCCTTCAACACGATCTGGTTACCTCGGGAAACGATCCGGCTCTTCGGAAAGGCCGCAGCCAATGAATCAATGTTCTTGTTCTCGACTCCCAGGAAGTCGATCAGCGAGATATTTTCAAGATTTACTACTTTTTCGATCAATGAT
>CBFGXV010000466.1:0-3428 GCA_965652755.1 uncultured Chryseosolibacter sp.
TCGCGTTTTTGTTCTTTTTTCTGAAAATTCGTATAATCCTGAAAATGAGCCCCACATGTCCATAGTTTATCATTTCTTAAATTGGCTGTCTAAGCTGTTCAAGGCTTTATGGCTTTTCTTCGCAGGCGTCGTATCCGTTGTGGCCATTTATTATCTGTTGACCGGCGTCGAACAGGGGATTGATGTTGTCATCCAGAGCGGTGAGTTGCTCGATTCAGGCGTGCTGAGTGTGCTCGCAGTTTTCCTTTGGGCTTTTCTCGTGTGGTACAGCTGCCGGATGCTCAGCTACATCAAGCAAAACAAAGATGACGAGATCTTCTCGAAAAAAACTCCCGGTGATTATTCGTCTGCGATGCTCTATCACAGGTACTGCATTCCGTCCGCACTGTATCAGCACATTCCGCGTATTCTCGCGTACAATTGTTTTGTCAGTGTACAGGTGGCGATCTTTCATTTACCAACGTTTTTTGGATGGGAGGGTGCGTTCATGTTCGCGGTAATATTCCTGCACAATGTTTTCTACTTTGTTCTTCACGCGTGGTTTAATGGATCGGGCAGTCCGACAATGAGGCGATGGATCGCTGTGATCGCGCCCTTTGTGATCGCCGCATATGTTACTTTTATTTTATCCAGCATCATTAAAAACAGCAACGTCAATCTTGTAAGCGATCCGTTGCGCCACATGTTCTGGCTGGGCTTGATCGCTCTCGCGATGTTTCTCCTGCAGATAACAATAATCTTTCTTTTCATCCTGCGCCGAAGAAGCATAGATGCGCGAAGAAAGGATCCTGACCTGGTCCCGTCACCGACCCTTCGCTGGTTGGGGTTCAATCCGGAATTTAACGCGGCCGAGGCTCCGTATTTCAATCTGCTGAATGGTGCGGCAGCTGTAGGTGTTTTGTTTTATATCCTTGCGATCTTTGTGATGCCATTCGCTGATCTGATGGGACCGATGGCATTTGTGCTGCTCGCCCTCGGCGTGCTGACGGGATTTTCAAATCTCATTACCCTGATCAGTGTGAGGAGCTCGTTCAATGTCGCCATCGTATTCATCGCGCTCGCATTTCTCTTCGGGCAGTACCGCGACCCATACCCCGTGCGTTTGCTCAATACGCCGGGTGATGCGGTTTTTGGAAGCAGACAGGATACGAAAGTGTTCCTGAAGAAATGGTTTTCGCAACGCATCGATCTCATCAACAGGGGCGACACATCCAAAACATTTCCCGTTTACCTCGTTCTTTCCAACGGTGGTGCATCAAGGGCCGGTAAGTGGACCAGTAGTGTGCTTTGTCACTTGCAGGATACAAGTTTTAACAGTAACCCTGCAAACAGTTTTAAGGAGCACGTTCTTTGTATTGCGGGTTCCTCTGGCGGTGCTGTAGGAAATAGTGCTTTCTACAGTCTGCTCAAAGCCTCTCTGATCGGTGAAATCCGCGGCGGCGAGTTTCGTCAGCATGCCGACAGCTTTTTTGAAACAGATTTCCTCACCTTCGCACTTGCGCGCTTGCTTGGTCCCGACATGGTCAGGCACGTCCTGCCTTTTAATATCCCCCTTGACAACCGCGCAGACGCACTGGAGAAAGTTATTTCCGGTGGTTCCAAAGATGAATTGCTGAACCGGTATTTCGAGAAGCCTTTCAGTGGTATGCTGGATACCACGGGTGTTCTGCCCGCGCTGTTTATCAATACCACTCAGGTCGACAACGGTATGCCTGGTGTAATCAGCACGGTGATCCCCGGTCAAACCTCCCAACGCCAGGATGTTCTCTCTTTAGTTGACAGCATGTCATCACGATCTGAATACAACGATATGCGGCTCAGTACCGCGGCCGTGCTCAGTTCACGCTTCCCATACATGTCGCCGGCGGGCAAAGTGTTCGACAGGTATTACGTCGATGGCGGATATTTTGATAATTCGGGAGCAGGTACTGTACTCGAATTTATCCAGGAGCTGAATGGGTTTTTGTCAGACACCACAAACCATGATATCGTGCGTTACCGGAGCCGATTCACTTTCCACCTGCTGCATATCACGAATTCGGAAGTTGTCACCAGGGCCTCACATGATATTCATCCACTCACGAATGATCTGCTCGCGCCCGTACTGACTCTTGCCGGAATGCAGGGGTCAAGCACAAATATTGGCGATGCCATGCTCACCAAAGCGTTTACGCAGTTCAACAACGATACAGCAAACGCAATGATCGTGTACAGTTTGTACGATGAGGCGTGGGATCCTGCGAAGAATACCGGTGAGTACGAGGAAGGGTATCCGATGAGCTGGGCACTTTCAGCGTATCAGATCAGCAGAATGAACGAAGCGTTGCGACGGGCCAACGGGAGCAATCTCGGCAAGTTTTCGTTCATCGCTGAGTAGCGGACGTTGCTCTGATCCGGCAAAACGGACCTTACGCGATTATGCTAATCCGCAATTGTGATGCATCTTCTCAGTCCCCCGTATCAAGCAATCCCTTTGGAACTTCCAGTTCGCCAGTCTGTGGATCGATGAGGCCGTTCTTTTCATCTTCGATGTCTGTTGCCTGCGTATAAATATCACCTGAGATCCGGTGGTTTCGCAATTCTGCTTTGAACGCCCTGATGCGATCTGCTCTGGCCGCAAGGTCGCCAGGGCCCCCGTAGTCCTGGAATCCAAAGCCGCCCCATTCACTTATGACAATAGGCACTTGTCCGCGGTAGAAGAACGGATCCCCCACGAGCAGGGGAAAGGCAGCAATGTCCTCAAGGTCTCCCCCGGAAAGTTTTGAAAGCAGTATCTTCCACCTGTCGAGCTCCGGAGTGTAGATGTGTACGGTGAGCAGATCGGATTTTAATTTTCCTTCGAGTGAAATGTGACGCCAGCCATCGTTGTCGACAACAAGGAACTGCGGATAATAGATCTTCATGTAATTGTAAGTATCAATGATATACTCACGCGTTTCGTGGTTGGTCGCTATGTCCTGCGCACCCCAGTCTTCATTGTAGAGGCTCCATATCACGATAGAGGGATTTGTTCCGATGAGCGAGAGCATGCGCAGCAATTCTTCACGGTGGTTCTTCCGGCTTAGTTTGCTCGACGTATGCGGACTGGGAACTTCCACCCATAGAAGCAAGCCGAGTTCGTCGGCGAGATTGTAGATCCGCGGATCGATCCCGGCGATGTGTACTCTGACGAGATTGCATCCGAGGTCTTTCATTCCCTGCATGTGCTTTTTCATTTCGTCATAGGTAGCGGTTCCCGGTTGGTACAGGATCCCGTCGAGGTAGATCGGTTTATTGTTGAGGTGGATGTGACGGCCCCTGGCTTCAATCTTTCGCAAACCAAAGTGCGCCTGGATCTCTGCCGAGTACCCGTCAGCATGCAGTAATTGTGCGACAAGTTTATAACAATAGGGTTGATCCGGCGACCAAAGTCTGGCGCCGGGAACCTC
>CBFGXV010000467.1:0-3427 GCA_965652755.1 uncultured Chryseosolibacter sp.
CCCGGTTGATGGGGAATATTTTTTTATGCGGAAGTATGGGCTGCAACGAAAGAAAACAATGGACACAACAGAGACACTTGAGAAGAAAGGGGAGCGCGTCCGTTCCACTTCGGGTAAGATGCAGAATGCCGAGATCGACAATCTCATAATTCTCAATCTTGAATATTATAGATCGGAGGGTGCGGCGGCCATTGATGCCCGCATTGAGGAATTGGATCGCGAATGGGACATAGAGCGAACCCTGGAAATGAACGCGGCGGCGTTCGCACTCACGGGTACCATTCTCGGCGCTCTGGTGAACAGGAAATGGCTAGTCCTCCCCGCTGTGGTAGCAACCTTCCTGGCGCAGCACGCCGTGCAGGGCTGGTGCCCTCCGCTGGCCATCCTCAGGCGCATGGGACTTCGTACCAGACCTGAAATTGACCGTGAGAAGTATGCTCTTAAGGCTTTGAGAGGAGATTTTAAAGAAACAAGTGACTCTGCTGAGGCCTGGGCAGCGGTAAATTATTGATTCATCATCGCGTTTCTGCCCGGGCAGTGTCGGCTGGATGAGTAGTATATGCGCGCGAACCTTAAAGCATGTTTTTCACAAGCCGGGCGTCAAATTCGAATCTTCTGGGGGGAACGGCTAAGGCGTTGAGATTGTTTTTTACATGCGTTAACGTTTTTGTACTCAACGGACAACATTAAGCAGCAATTGGCAGAGTTTTTTAGGGTATAAGTCAAACACGGGTTAAGGAGCATCTTTTGTCACATATGCAGTTAAATCAGCGAATTCTGAGCGATCTCATTGTACACATGAAATACGCGCGCCATTTGCCCGGGCTGCAACGCAGGGAATTGTGGCCGGAGATATGCGATCGATATGCCAGGATGCTTGTCGACCGCTATCCCCACATGGAAGGGGAGATCTATCGCAATCTCTCTTTTGTGCTCGACAAAAAAATCCTGCCTTCCATGCGGGCGATGCAGTTCGCGGGGCCAGCTATCGAGAAAAACAACAGCAGGATCTATAATTGCGCATACCTCCCCGTTGACGATATCCGCGCTTTTTCCGAGGCGATGTTCCTTTTGCTCGGCGGCACTGGTGTCGGATTCTCTGTCCAGCTGCATCACATTGCGAAGTTGCCGCCCCTGCGTAAGGCGAAGAAGAGAAGGAGATTTTTAGTCGGCGATAGTCTTGAAGGCTGGGCAGACTGTGTAAAGGTGTTGTTGAAGGGTTATTTTGGCGAGGGAGAGTACATCCCCGATTTTGATTACTCGGATATCCGCCACAAAGGAGCAACCCTGGTAACCGCCGGGGGCAAGGCTCCCGGCCCCGAGCCGTTAAAGATATGTATAGCGCACCTCTCAGCCATTCTCGACAGGAAGACGGACGGCGAAAAGCTTGGTTCACTGGAATGTCATGACATGATGTGTCATATCGCGAATGCAGTATTGGCCGGAGGCATCCGCAGGTCCGCCATGATCTCACTGTTTTCCTCCGACGACGAGGACATGCTCACGTGTAAGTTCGGGAAGTGGTGGGAGTTGAATGAGCAGCGGGGGAGAGCGAACAATTCGGTTGTGCTTCCAAGAGCTACAACGACGAAAAAAGATTTTGAGGATCTCTGGAAAAAGATCAGATTGTCTGGCTCCGGGGAGCCGGGATTCTATTTCACGAACAATGTTGATTGGGGTACCAATCCGTGTTGCGAGATCGCGCTAAAGCCTTTTCAGTTCTGCAATCTCTGTGAAGTTAACGTTTCGGACGTAGAGGATCAGGAGGACCTGAATGCGCGGTCGCGCGCAGCGAGTTTCTTCGGGACGCTGCAGGCGGGTTTCACCAATTTTCACTACCTGCGGGAGATATGGAGAACGACGACAGAAAATGAAGCGCTGATCGGCGTCGGCATGACCGGAATTGCCAGTGGCAAGGTGCTCAAACTCGACCTGAAAGAAGCTGCAGAAGAGGTGAAGAGAACGAACCACAAGGTTGCGGAAGAGATCAACATTCGCGTTGCAGCGCGATGCACGACGATTAAGCCATCGGGTACATCGTCGATTGTGCTTGGCACTTCTTCCGGTATACACGCATGGCACAGCGAATACTATCTGCGCCGCGTCCGGATAGGCAAAAACGAGGCGTTATACGCTTATCTCGCAGCGTCGCATCCCGAGTTGTTGGAAGAGGATGTTTTGAACAGCAGGCAAGCGATCATACGGATCCCACAAATGGCGCCTCCAGGCAGTATTACCCGCAGCGAAGATGTTATGGATCTGCTGGAGCGCATCCGCAAATTCAACGCAGAGTGGATCAGAAACGGATACCGCGAAGGTTGTAATGCAAACAATGTTTCTGCAACCGTTAGCATACACGACGGCGACTGGGACCGGGTCGGAGAATGGATGTGGGACAACAAGGCCTCGTACAACGGGTTGAGCGTCCTGCCCTTCGACAATGGCAGTTACAGCCAGGCCCCGTTCGAGGAAATTTCAGAACAATCGTTTGAATCGCTTGAAAAACAGCTGAGCGAGATTGATCTTTCGCAGGTATTCGAGCCAGACGATACGACTGATCTCCAGGCAGAGGCTGCATGCGCAGGTGGTTCATGCGCCATCGTTTAGATTCTGATAAAAATCATTTTATAATCTTTTCCGCGTGTGTAATTTTCCAGGGAAATGGAAGGTTGTACTTTGATGATTTGCAGCAAGGATATCGGCTTCAGGAAGCATTAAATGTATGTTTTTCGTGGACAAATCTGTGAAAATCTTTGTTGCTGTTGAGAACGACCGACCCGATACTGTTCCTGACAAGAAATGGTTCTCGCTGACAACGATAGTCATATCGAAAGATCACTTGTTTTAGAGGTGCGTAAGGCCGTATTTTGAGCCGCTTTAGCGAAATATCAGCAACACAATGTATCGCTCAACAGTAGGGTGGAAGACGCTCAATAGCGTCAAAATTTGATAAAATGAAAACCGGCACTTCTGACAAGGAAAAACTGCAGCAAGAGATACGCCGCGTCAAGCGGGAAAAAAACATTGTCTTACTCGCGCATTATTACCAGCAACCAGAAATCCAGGATCTGGCGGACTATGTAGGCGACAGCCTTGGACTATCCCAGTGCGCAGCCTCTGTCAATGCTGAAACAATTGTATTTGCGGGAGTTCATTTTATGGCTCAGACCGCGAAGATTCTCAATCCCGCGGCGAAAGTTCTTCTGCCTGATCTGGAGGCCGGATGTTCTCTCGCAGACTCATGTGAGCCGGCTTCGTTTGAGCCATTCCTGAAAGCGCATCCGAACCACAAAGTGATTACATACATTAATTGCTCTGCCGAGATCAAGGCAATGAGTGATATCATCTGCACCTCGTCAAACGCCGAGAAGATTGTGCGCACGATCCCGTTAGATCAGCCGATCATTTTTGCCCCTGATAAGAACCT